>JACQAB010000228.1 GCA_016195205.1 Pseudomonadota bacterium | reverse complement strand
TGAAAATGCAGGAAGAGCGCTCGCAGCACAAAAACCGCGCTAAGGCCATGAAAGTTTTGCGCGCGCGCCTCTATGAACACGAGCGCGAGAAGCTGGCCGCCACGCGCGCGGCCGACCGCAAAAGCCAGGTGGGCAGCGGCGACCGTTCCGAGCGCATCCGCACCTATAATTTTCCGCAAAGCCGCGTGACCGACCACCGCGTCAACCTCACCCTGCAGCCGATCGACGAAGTGCTGGGCGGCGAGGCGCTGGACAAGCTGGTCGATGCCCTTACTGCCGCCGACCAGGCGGAAAAATTGAGCCAGATTTCTTAAATAGGCGTTAGGCGTTAGGAATTAGGCGGTGGCTTTTTTTCTAACGCCTAACGCCTAACGCCTAATGCCTAAAGTCTAACGCCTAGAAATGACCCGAACCGAAATCTTGCATCAAACGTCGCAAATTCTTACTCAAGCTGGGATCGATGATCCTTCGCGCGAAGCGCGGCTGCTGGTTTGCGCGGCGCTGGGCGTGGATGGCGCGGAACTGCTGGCGCGTGATGCCGGGCTTTCAGCCGATCAGGAAAAAAAGGTTTGGGAATGGGCGGAACGCCGCGCGAAACGCGAGCCTTTGGCGCGTATCCGCGGCAGCCGCGAATTCTGGGAATCTTCTTTTCTTCTGAACGAAGCCACGCTGGAGCCGCGCCCGGAAAGTGAGACGCTTATCGAATTGGCAATGGAATTGTTTTCTGGGAATGAATTCAGCCAAAAGGAAGATAGGACTCCCCTCCCTTCCGCCTACGCTAAAGCTTCGGCGGACGAGTTTGCGCAAGTAACCCGGCGTAGCCTTGGCGAAGCCGGGTCGGGAGGGGCTGGGGGAGGGCATCGTGCTGCCCGATCCAGATCATGTTTGGTAAGGCCCTCCCCTTTATCCCCTCCCGAAGGGAGGGGAAATGAAATCAGAATTCTAGATCTAGGAACGGGAACTGGGTGCCTGCTTCTTTCTCTGCTGCAGGAATTTCTCAACGCCACGGGCACCGGCACCGATCAAAGCGCGCGGGCGGTGGAAGCAGCGCGGGAAAATGCCCGGGCGCTGGGCTTTAAAAATCGCGCCCGGTTTATTTGCACCAACTGGGCGGAAGGCGTGGAAGAAAAATTCGATCTGGTGATCAGCAATCCCCCCTATATTCCCGTAAAAGACATTCCCCAGTTGCAGGCCGAAGTGCGTTTGTTTGATCCCGCCGCGGCGCTGGCGGGCGGCGCGGATGGCTTGCAGGCTTATCGTGAAATCGCCCTGATCCTGCCGCGTCTTTTAAGCGAAAACGGCCGGGCGGTGGTGGAAATCGGCCAGGGGCAGGAAGAAGACGTGGCCGCGATTTTCGCCCATGCGGGGTTTAAAAATATTCAGCAGAAAAAAGATTTGGGCGGGATTATCCGCGCCCTGGCTTTTGCCGCGCCTTTATAGAAACTTGCTTACCAGCGGCAGGTGGTGATACCAGCTTCGCCGCGGGTATTGCTCCTGCATACGCCGGGCGGCGGCTTCGGCCGGAGCGGCACACTGTTCCAGATGTTCACGGATTTCCGCCGGTGCCGCGCCGTGCTGGGGTGTGATGTTCACGCTTGCCGGGCGGGCTCCGGAAATCCATGTTCTGAAATCGATACGCTTGAACGCGCGGATCTGGTCTTCGTCCACCGCCTCGCCCATCATGCGAAAAGTATAGAAACGGTCTGTTGTTCCCGCTTCTGGCCGGGTAAAAAAGTGGCCATGACGTTGAACGGCGCAATCCGCGAAGATTTTTGAGGTTTTGGCGGCGATCATGTCGCGTTGGCGGGCCGTGGTGGCGTGGTATTCCGTAACGGCGTTTGCGCTTGTCCCCGCCAGCGCGCAAACGGCCACCATGGCGGCAAGGAAGCTTTGGCGGTGACGCAGAAAGAAAACCATCCGGCGCTTCCCGCGGGGAGAGAGGCCGCTGTCTCTTCTAAGGCTGCGTAACAAATATTTTCGAGAGATCATGCCGTTTTGACTTTAAGAAATTACTCAGCATCCTAGCGGCCCTTCCGCCCAATAAAAAGGGAATTTACATCGCCCCATAATTGGGTCTGCCACTACTGGGTTTTGAGTATTGTCTGTCCATGGTATAGATTATTGGCAGAAACCAAGGAGGAAAAAATGATGCCATCGCGCCCCACTTCTCCCACGCCGCAGGATACGTATGAAACTGTCGTAACGTTTCAAGGCAATGATACATTTCTGGCAGACCTTATAAGAAGAAACCCTGCGGGGCAGATTATGGCTATGGGCACGGTTAGAGTCTTCAGTATTTCAGCGCTGCTGGATCATTATAAGCCTCGATAAGTTCACATCGCCCCGTAATTGGGCCCGCCGCCGCCTTCGGGCGTTTTCCAGTCGATGTTCTGCAGCGGGTCCTTGATGTCGCAGGTTTTGCAATGCACGCAGTTCTGGGCGTTGATCTGCAGGCGGGGTCCTGCCGCCTCGCTTACGATTTCGTAAACGGCGGCAGGACAATAACGCGTTTCGGGCGAGGCGTATTCGTTGTAGTTCACGCGGATCGCCAGCTGCGGATCGCGCAGCACCAGATGCGCGGGCTGGTCTTCGGCGTGGTTGGTGTTGGAAAGAAACACGGAAGACAGGCGGTCGAAACTGAGCACGCCATCGGGTTTTGGGTATTCGATTTTTTTGCTGTCCTTGGCCTTGCGCAGCACATCGTAGTCATTGTGGTTATGCAGCGTCCAGGGCACGTATCCCATCAGCAGCGTGTCGATGGCTGAATAAATCATGCCCAGCCACAGGCCGAAATGGAAAGCCGGGCGAATGTTGCGCACCTTATACAGCTCTTTCCATAGCCAGGATTTTTTCAGATTGTCTGGATAGACGGTAACTTCATCGCCCGCGCCAACGCCCGATTGCAGATGAGCGAACACGCTTTCCGCCGCGACCATGCCCGATTTCATCGCGGTGTGGTTGCCTTTGATGCGCGGCACGTTGAGGAACCCCGCGCTGTCGCCGGCCAGCACGCCGCCGGGGAAAGAAAGTTTGGGAATGGATTGCAACCCGCCTTCAGAGATCGCCCGCGCGCCATAGGAAAGGCGCTTGCCGCCCGCCAGCATTTTGGCGATGGCAGGGTGATGCTTGAAGCGCTGGAATTCCTCGAACGGCGACAGGTAGGGATTGCGGTAATCGAGGCCCACCACGAAACCGATCGCCACCAGATGGGCGCCGTAGTGATAAACGAAGGAACCACCATAGGTTTCCGTGTCCAGCGGCCAGCCCAGCGTATGCATGACGAGGCCGCTTTTGTGGTTCTCGGGCTTTACTTCCCAGATTTCCTTGATGCCGATGCCATAGGTTTGCGGATCGCAGCTCTGGCGCAGGCGAAAGCGCTCAAACAACTGTTTGGTGAGCGAGCCGCGGCAGCCTTCGCTGAAAATGGTCTGTTTCGCCACCAGCTCCATGCCCGGGGCGAAGCTGGATGTTTTCTTGCCGTGCTTGCCGATGCCCTGGTCGCCGGTGGCCACGCCGCAGACGCGGCCCTTGTCGATCAGCAACTCGGCCCCCGCGAAGCCGGGATAAATTTCCACGCTCAGCTCTTCGGCCTGCTTGGCCAGCCACTTCGCCAGCTCACCAAGGCTGATCACATAATTACCGTGATTATGCATGGGCGGCGGGGTGGGCAGGCGGAAGGCGCTTTTTTCGGTGAGGAAAACAAAGCGGTCTTCCTTGGCGGGCGTGTTCAGCGGCGCGCCTTTGGCCAGGGCATCGGGGATCAGTTCGAACAGCGCGCGCGGGTCCAGCACCGCGCCAGAAAGCAGATGCGCCCCCACCTCGGCGCCTTTTTCGATCAGGCAGACGGAAGTTTCCTGGCCTTTTTCCTTGGCCAGCTGCTTCAGGCGAATGGCCGCCGCCAAACCCGCCGGGCCCGCACCCACCACCAGCACGTCATATTCCATGATTTCGCGGTCGTCACGGTGCCAGGACGGAGAGGTGACCATGGTTTTCCTGCCGATTCTTGGTAGTGAGTAATGAGTAGTGAGTAGTGAGTAAATTTTTCATTACTCATTACTCACTACTCACTACTTTCCCTAGAACTGATGCATGTATAAGCTACGTATATGAACGGCAGGGAAGATTCGTCAAACGCGGCGCGGGAGCTTATGGAAAGCCTCACCTGGCAGGCGGCCATGGGGGCCGATGAAGCCATTGCTGACACGCCCCAGGCCCTGCGCGCCGATGCGCCGCCCGCGCCTGCCAAAGTTGCGCTTCCGCCCAAACCCGCCGCGCTGATGACCGAAGTTCCGCCCGTCTCTTCACGCGTGCAGGCGCGAACCTTGGAAGAGCTGAAGGCCGAACTGGCCGCCTTCGAAGGCTGCCCTTTGAAAAAAACCGCCAAGAATCTGGTTTTCGCCGACGGCCATCCGCAATCCGGCGTCATGATGGTGGGAGAAGCCCCCGGCGAAGACGAAGACCGGCAGGGTTTGCCCTTCGTGGGCGTCAGCGGAAAACTTTTGGACCGCATGGCCGGTTTCATCGGGCTGGACCGCACGAAATTTTATATCACCAACATCCTGCCCTGGCGTCCGCCCGGCAACCGCAGCCCGACCGATCAGGAAATTGCCGCGTGCCTGCCGTTCATCGAGCGGCACATCGCGCTGGTCAAGCCGCGCGTCCTTATTTTCCTGGGTGGCGTGGCGGTGAAAAGCCTTTTGAAAACCAAGGACGGAATTACCAAGCTGCGCGGCAAGAAGATGAACTACCCTTATAGGGATGCCGACGGAAACGAAGGCACCTGCCTGTGCCTGCCCATGTTCCATCCCGCTTATTTATTGCGGCAGAATGCGCATAAGCGCCTGGCCTGGCGGGATTGGCTGGCGCTGAAAAAGATTATGAGCGAAGAACAGAAATAGATTGCATACCTTTATATGTAAGAAAACATACCGGCTTAATCAATTTTGACCGGACACAGGGTTTCTTCCTGGATTGGTAATCTCTTTACCCTAAAAACGGAAACAGCCCCCGCCGCTTTTGGAAGAGAACTTCGTTGTCCAACCGCCTGCTGATCATTGATGACGAACCGGAATTCGGTAATTTCGTCGAGCGCATCGCGCAAGATGCGGGTTTCGACGTGCGCGTTACCACCCGCGCCGAAGATTTCAAAGACGCCTTCAAGCAATGGATGCCGACCGCCATCGTGCTGGATCTGGTTATTCCCGAAACTGACGGGATCGAATTGCTGCGCTGGCTGATTTCGGAAAACTGCCAGGCGCCGGTGGTCATTCTTTCGGGATTCGATGCGCGCATTCTGGATGCCGCCCGCCGTGTGGGCCGCGAGCGTGGGCTGAACATCGCCTGCGCGCTGATGAAGCCGGTACGCGCCGGGGATTTGAAGGAACGGCTTACCGCCCTGTGCAAAGCTGAACCCGCCGCACTGAACCTGTTGGATCTGGAACGCGCCCTGCGTAATGGGGAAATGTTCATTTTCTACCAGCCCAAGGTGTCGCTGGAGAACGGCGCGCTGGTGGGAACCGAGGCGCTGTTACGCTGGTTGCATCCGCAGCGCGGCGTGGTGCCGACCGACCAGATCATCACCCTGGCCGAAAACACCCCGCTAGCCGAGTTGATCGGTGAATTCGTCATGCGTCAGGCGCTGGCGCAGCAGAAGGCCTGGGCGCGCGAAGGCATGGATCTGCCGGTGTCGGTGAATGTGTCGGCCGCCAGCCTGTATGACGAAAAACTGGCCGATCGCATCGCGTCGCTGTGTGCGCATGAAGAGGTCTCGCCCGAGAAACTCATCGTCGAGATTACCGAAAGCGCGGCGATGAGCCATGCGGTCGAGGCCCTCGACATCCTTACCCGCTTGCGCATCAAGGGCTTTCCCCTTTCCATCGACGATTTCGGCACGGGGTTTTCTTCGCTGACGCGGCTGCAGCGCGTGCCGGCCACCGAGATCAAGATCGACCGCTCTTTCGTGTCCGAGGCGCCTACTTCGCAGGCGGCGCTGGCCATCGTCAAATCGGTGATTGGCCTCGCCAAGAACATGAACCTCACCTGCGTCGCCGAAGGAATTGAATCAGCGCGGCATTACCGCATGCTGTCGGAACTGGGCTGCGAGGCGGGGCAGGGCTATGCCATCGCCAAACCGCTGGCGGGCGATAAGCTGGGCGCGTGGAAAAATACCTGGGTGCCGCCTTACCAGAAGCGCCGCTACGGCCCGCGCAAAATAGAATCCGCGCCGGAAGAAAAAAGCCAGCAGAGCTTGGCCTGAACTAAATTATGTTCTTGATTTGTTCTTCATGGTATGATAGGCCTTTTTACCATGGGCCTTCCTGTTAAATCCGACATCTCCGAAGAAATCATTCCTCCGCAGATGCGGAAGGGGCGCGGCGCCGTCAGCAGCCAGGCCTCCTCGCGGTTTGAGCGCTTCACCACCCATCGCGTCAGCGATGGATGGCAGCGCCCGCCCGAAGAAGAAGTGGAAGATGAAAAGCCGCTGCAAACCGAATTGCGCCTGGATTCCAGCCGCAGCATTATCGCGCGCAACGACTCGCCCGATATCGGCTTCAGCCAAAGCATCAACACCTATCGCGGCTGTGAACATGGCTGCATTTATTGCTACGCGCGTCCCTCGCATGCTTATTTGGGCCTGTCGCCGGGCCTTGATTTCGAAAGCAAGATTTATCACAAGCCCAACGCGCCGGAATTGTTGCGCAAGGAACTCTCCAAACCTTCCTATAAGCCGGAGCTGATCGTGGTGGGCGCCAATACCGATGTTTACCAGCCGGTGGAGCGCAAAACCCAGCTAACGCGTGAAGTCATCAAGGTTCTGGCCGAATTTTCCCATCCCTTCACCATCATCACCAAATCGGCGCTGATTTTGCGCGATCTGGATATTTTGGCGCCGCTGGCCGAGCGTAATCTGGTGTGCGTGGCGGTCACTTTGGGCACGCTGAATCCGGAAACCCACCGGGTGATGGAGCCACGCGCCCCAAGGCCTGACAAACGCCTAGCCACCATGCGCGGCTTGGCATCGGCCGGCGTGCCGGTGACGATCATGACCGCGCCGATCATCCCCGCCATCAACGACCATGAAATTGAAGATCTGCTGGAAGCCGCGCGCGACGTCGGGGCCAAGCATGCCGGCTTCACCATTCTGCGCCTGGCTTGGGAGCTGAAGGATTTATTCGAGGAATGGCTGCGCGCGCATTTCCCCGACCGCGCCGAACATGTGCTGAGCCTGCTGCGCCAGATTTACGGCGGCAAGCTGTATGACGCCAACTGGGGCGTGCGCGGGCGCGGCACCGGTGTCTATGCCAAAATGCTGGCGCAGCGCCACCGCCTGGCCTGCGACAAGTTCGGCCTGAACAAGGAAGAGCGTTACCTGGATCACGGCCAGTTCAAACGCCCGCCGGCCGATGTAAGACAGATGGAGATGTTTTAGAAATTAGAGAAAAGTTTTTGCGGAAAGCAAACTCGGCTCCCCTCCCTTCGGCCCGCCTTCGCCAAGAGGCTACGGCGGGTCTGGGCGAACGCGTCCGCCGAAGCTTTCTTAAGCGTAGGCGGAGAGGGGTTGGGGGAGGGCAAGGTTCAAGTCTCTCTCATTGTTTCAACGGTATCTTAAATTTTTCTAGAGACCGCACGTAATTCCCTCCCCTTTGTCCCCTCCCGAAGGGAGGGGGTATAGGGATAGTCCTACGTCTTCCTGATTTCTGACAACAGGGGGGGTTTTTCAGAAAATCAATAAAAACCTCAATAATTCGATTTTTGTGGTTTTTGAAAATATTTTTGTGGGCAGGTTATACTGAAATAATAGGTTCCCCGCGCAAGCTCGATTTTATCCGGGTTGCATGTGCCCAGGACGGACTAGAGATGCCTCGTCTAAAAAACCCCCATCTTGTGGAGGCTTTACTAAGAATCCTTGATTACCAATGACTATTGAAAGTAAAACTCTGCTTCTTTTAACCATATTAATTCGTATACTCAGATCTGGTTTCAAAAATAAAGCCGGAGAAATTTTACATGTCAGAAAATAAGAAAAAATTTCATCTTCTCACAGAGATGGGAGGTCATAGTACCCCAGTTGCCGATATCATTTGGGCTAAGCCCTACGAACGTGGCGAAGAATATTCGCGCCATAAACTTGGGATCAAAGCCGAAAGCGACGTAACCGCAAGAGGGCCTTATAGCGGGGGCGCAAGTCAAGTGAACTTTGAAGAATTTGTGCGCGGCGGCGGCCTCGTAAAATTACCTAATGATGACTTAGCCCTAAATCCCAATATCAAATTCAGAATAGGCGTATGGCAACCATCCCAATATCGCCTCTATGAGAATAGTCGTGGTTATACTTCTTACGTTGAATATGAAGGCACCGGCGTCATGTGGGGTGGGCAACGTCCAATCAGGGAAAATCTTAAAACTCCGATCGAAACTCTCTTGAAAATTTTGCCCAATGCGGCAATCGATGCATCGGAACCGCCCAAGGATGATCCTGAACGTGAAGCATACAAGATCGTATGGGCAAGCACTGTCGCCCCATGGCGCAAAGGTTTGGAAAGAATAGCCGATCAATATTACAATGGATATACGCCAAGAACTGAAAAAGAATTGC
>JACQAB010000030.1 GCA_016195205.1 Pseudomonadota bacterium | reverse complement strand
GGTCGTTCGATCCTATATCCAGAACCAGGAAACCGAAGATAAAAGGCTAGACGAGCTCAGCCTGTTTGACAGGACCAAGTAGCCCAAACCGCTTCGAGCGGTTCCTAATCAAACCTCCGGCTTTGCCGGAGGTTATTGGCTTTTGGATCGGGCATGGGAATGCTCTAATTTAGTAAAATTAGGCGTGACGCAAATAAAAGCAATAGACGTTTGTTAAATATATCCGGAAAGCTTTATTAACTTCCCGCCTTCCTCTGCCTAACCCCCGGCAAATGCGTCTTAAGGTATTGCCCGGTATAGCTGCGGGCGCAGGCCGCCACTTCCTCAGGCGTGCCGCAAACCACCACCTCGCCGCCCTTGTCGCCGCCTTCGGGGCCAAGGTCGATGATCCAATCCGCTGTTTTAATGACTTCCAGGTTATGCTCGATCACCAGCACGGTGTTGCTCTGCGCCACCAGGGCCTGCAGCACCTCAAGCAATCTTCGCACATCTTCAAAATGCAACCCGGTGGTGGGTTCATCAAGGATGTAAAGCGTTTTGCCGGTTGAGCGGCGCGAAAGTTCCTTGGCCAGCTTCACGCGCTGCGCCTCCCCGCCGGAAAGCGTGGTGGCGTTCTGGCCGATGGCCATATAGCCCAGCCCCACCTGGTTCAGCGTGGCCATTTTATCGCGGATGGATGGCACGGCTTCGAAGAAGCTTAAGCCTTCCTCCACATTCATGTTCAAAACGTCGCTGATCGATTTGCCTTTCCAGGTAATTTCCAGCGTTTCGCGGTTATAGCGTTTGCCGTGGCATTCGTCGCAGGTCACATACACGTCGGGCAGGAAATGCATCTCGATGCGCAGCACGCCGTCGCCCTCACAGGCTTCGCAGCGGCCGCCTTTCACGTTGAAGCTGAAGCGTCCCGGGACATAGCCGCGCGCCTTGGCTTCCGGCAATCCGGCGAACCAGTCACGCATGGGGGTGAAGGCGCCGGTATAGGTGGCGGGGTTGGAACGCGGCGTGCGTCCGATGGGCGATTGATCGATGTCGATCACTTTATCGATCAGTTGAATGCCTTTGATTTCCTTATGCTCATCTGGAATGTCGTGCGCGTCATACAGCTTGCGCGCCAAGCCGCGATATAAGGTTTCCAGGATCAGCGTTGATTTGCCGCTGCCCGACACCCCGGTGACGCAGGTGAAGGTGCCCAGCGGAATTTTTACGCCGATGTTTTTCAGGTTGTTGCCCTTTGCGCCAATCACCTCGATGAACTCACCCTTGCGGCCCTTGCGGCGCTCGGCGGGAACGTCAATCTGCCGTTTGCCCGACAGGTAAAGCGCGGTGAGGCTGTTGGGATTTTTTTCAACTTCCTTGGGCGTTCCCTGCGCCACGATTTTTCCGCCATGAATGCCGGCGCCAGGGCCCATATCGATCAGATGATCGGCGCTGCGGATGGCGTCTTCGTCATGTTCCACCACCAGCACGGTGTTGCCCAGGTCGCGCAGGCGAACCAAGGTTTCCAGCAGCCGGTGGTTGTCGCGCTGATGCAGGCCGATCGAGGGTTCATCCAGCACATACAAAACGCCTGTTAAACCTGAACCGATTTGTGAGGCCAGGCGAATGCGCTGGCTTTCCCCGCCCGACAGCGTGCCCGAATGGCGCGACAGGGTTAAATAATCCAGCCCTACATTCACCAGAAACCCTAAGCGTTCCTGAATTTCCTTCAATACCTTGGCGGCGATTTCGCGCTGCTTGGGCTTTAGTTTTTCGGGAAGTTTCTGGAACCAGTCGCGTGCGGTGACGATGGAAAGCGCGGTCACCTCGCTGATGTTCTTGGCGTCAATCTTCACCGTAAGGGCTTCGGGCTTCAGCCGCGCGCCGTGGCAGGTTTCGCAATCCTGGCTGGTCTGATAGCGGCCCAGGTCTTCGCGCCGCCAGTTGCTTTCGGTTTCGCGCCAGCGGCGTCCCAGGTTGGGGAGCACGCCTTCGAACGGTTTTTCGGTTTTCCAGCGGCGGTTGCCCTCGGAATAGGAAATGGTGATGTCTTCCTCGCCCGAGCCGTAGAGGATGAGTTGCTTCAGCTTCGGATCCAGCTGCTTCCACGGCGTGTTCACGCTGCCTTTGTGATGCTTCACCAAAGATTCCAGCGCCTGGCGGTAAAAGCTTTGATACGGCCCTTGCCAGGGCACAATGGCCCCGTCGCTTAAACTTAAACTTTGATCGGGGATCACAAGCTCCGGATCGAAAAGCATTTTTTCGCCCAAGCCGTCGCATTCCGGGCAGGCGCCCTGCGGGCTGTTGAACGAGAAAAGGCGGGGTTCGATTTCATCCAGCGTAAAGCCGCTGACCGGGCAGGCGAATTTGGATGAAAAGGTGTGGCGCTTGCCGCCCGGGGTTTCTTCCACATACAGCAGACCTTCGGAAAGCTTCAGCGCCGTTTCAATGGAATCCGGCAAGCGGTTGCCGATGTCTTTTTTAATCACCAGACGATCGACCACCACTTCAATGTCGTGCTTCACCTTTTTGTTCAGGGCGGGGAGCTCGTCCATCTCATAAATTTTGCCGTCGATCTTCACGCGCTCGAAACCCTTGCGCTTCAATTCTTGCAATTCCTTGCGGTACTCGCCCTTGCGCGCGCGCACGATGGGGGAGAGCGCCAGAATTTTCGTGCCCTCGGGCAGGGCCAGGATGCGATCCACCATTTGCGTGACGGTCTGGCTTTCAATCGGCAGCCCCGTGGCGGGCGAATAGGGAACGCCGATGCGCGCCCATAAAAGCCGCATGTAGTCGTATACCTCCGTCACCGTGCCCACGGTGGAGCGCGGGTTCTTCGAAGTGGTTTTCTGCTCGATGGATATGGCGGGCGAGAGGCCGTCGATGTGGTCGACCTCGGGCTTCTGCATCATTTCCAAAAATTGCCGGGCATAGGCCGAAAGGCTTTCCACATAGCGGCGCTGGCCCTCGGCATAAATGGTGTCGAACGCCAGCGACGACTTGCCCGAGCCCGAAAGGCCGGTAAGCACCACCAGCCGGTCCTTGGGGATCGTGACGTCGATATTCTTAAGATTATGCTCGCGCGCGCCGCGGATTTGCAGGAAAGAGTTGTTAATAGGGGGCATTTCAGGCGTTCCGCCGGGGTTAAAATCTTGCGTTGTTATAGTAAAGTAATAAGCTTCTGCCAAATGGCAACGCCGGGATAGGGCGTTTTTTTGAAAGAACCCCCGTGCAAGTCAAGGCAACGCATCAGATTGGCGGAACCCACCTTACCGCCGTTAAAGGCCCGGTTCCCTTGACTATTGGTCTTTACCCGGTGGCCATGGATGGAAGCGAAGAAACCTATCCGGCGATCATCATCCGCGGCATATCGGATGGCCTGCCGGGAGCAAACCCACCTCATTCGGGAACGGCGGAAGCCATGCAAGGCCTGCACGATGCATGCGTGAGCGATTACATTTATCGTTTTGCGGGGGCGGATAAATTTTCTCTGGTTCTTGTTGGAGACATCCGCGCGGCATGGAGGGCCATTGCCCATCAATTCCCCGGGCAACCTCTGTCGCGGGATATCAATGATTTTTTGCCGCGCTATGAACGCCGCATCGCCGGGCCGAATAAATATTTGGACGTAGGCATGGAGCCCTTCGAACTTGCCAAAGCCTTGGTGCTGGAAGTTTCCGGGCCGGTGCGCCGGCAGGACCACAGAGTACCTGTACGCAAACCTGCTCTTGAAAGAAGGCTGGTTCGCGCGGGCGTGGCCTAGGGGCCATTAAAAGTTATCCACAAAATAAAACCTTGCTGATCATTTGTTTGGCAGCTTTTTATTAAAGAACCCCTTGGCCTTGGTTCCGTTTTGTTCTAAGGTCGGCGCCACAAATTCACATATCCATAGGTGCAATCATGGCAGGCAGCGTCAACAAAGTGATTCTCGTAGGCAATCTGGGGCGTGACCCCGAAGTGCGAAGCTTCCAAAACGGCGGGCGCGTGGCGCGCTTGTCGGTCGCCACTTCCGAAAGCTGGAAAGATAAAAACACCGGCGAACGCAAGGAAAGAACCGAATGGCACCGCGTTGATATCCTGAACGACAAGCTGGTGGAAATCGCCGAGAAATATTTGAAGAAGGGCAGCAAGGTTTACCTGGAAGGCCAGCTGGAAACCCAGAAATACACCGATAAAGACGGCCAGGAGAAATATTCCACCGTCGTTACACTGCGCCCGTTCCGTGGTGAGTTGACCATGCTGGATACCAAGGGCGGCGGAGGCGGCACCGGCTTCTCGGATAACGACAACGCTTCGGAAATGGAAGCCACCCGCGGCGCTTCCCGCGCGGCAATTGGCTCGGGCGGCGGCACCCCCGCGCGTGAATTGGATGATGAAATACCTTTTTAGGGACTGGGGATCAGGGACTGGGGACTGGATCGATGAATCTTGTCGCTTTGCCTCAAGCCATAAATAGCTACAAGGATCTGGAAGTCTGGAAAAAAGGCCGTGGTCTGGTTAAGAAGATTTACCAGGTTACCAGCCGTTTCCCGGCTGGAGAGCAGTATGGCCTTGTATCGCAAATGCGCCGGGCGGCCGTTTCGATACCAGCTAATCTTGCCGAAGGAAACGCGCGGGCTTTTAAAAAAGAATATATTCATTTTGTGTCCATAGCCTTTGGCTCTGCCACAGAATTGGAAACACTTCTTCTATTAGCGAGTGATTTGGAATTCATTTCTTCTGATCAATTTAAGGAATTAAATGATGAAATTGGAAGCGTCTTACGGATGCTTAATAAGCTCATTCAGAGTTTAAGAAATCCCAGTCCCTAGTCCCCGATCCCTAGTCCCCGATCCCCAGTCCCCAGTCCCCAGTCCCCAGTCCCCAGTCCCCATGTTCATTCACCTCCGCGCGCATTCTTCTTATTCCCTCCTTGAGGGGGCAATAAAGACAGATGATTTAGTTGCCCTCGCAAAAGCCGAAGGCATACCGGCGCTGGCGCTGACTGACACCAACAACATGTTCGGCGCGCTGGAGTTTGCCACCGCCGCGGCGGAAGAGGGGATTCAACCCATCATCGGCGCGCTGCTGGCCTTGCGCGAAGGCGGGCAGCATAAAAACGAGCCGCAGAAAACTTTCCTGCCGCTGCTGGCCAAAGATGAAACCGGCTATCGCAACTTGATGGCGCTGACCAGCTTGGCCTGGCTTAGCACGGCGGAAGAGCACGAAGCCTTTATCGCCCTGAAGCATCTGGAAGAGCATGCCGAGGGGCTGATTGTTTTCACCGGCGGGCCTGCGGGCCCCATCGGCCAGCTTTTAATCGACAGCCAGGAAGACGCGGCGGAAGCCTTATTATTAAGGCTGAAAGCGCTGTTTCCCGGCCGTTTGTATGTGGAAATCCAGCGCCATGGCGAGGGTGAGATCGGCGACAAGGAACAGCGCACTGAAAACGCCTTCCTTGATCTGGCCTATAAGCACGAATTGCCCCTCATCGCCACGAACGATGTGATGTTTGCCGACCAGGGCATGTTTGAGGCGCATGACGCGCTGCTATGCATAGCAGCCAAGGGCCATTATGTGTCTGAGACCGATCGCCCTCGCGTCACGCGCCAGCATTATTTTAAATCCCCCGCCGAAATGCGCGCGCTGTTTTCCGATCTGCCCGAGGCGGTGGACAACACCCTGGTGGTGGCGCGGCGTTGCGCCTTTTGGCCGGTGAAATCGGATCCCATCCTGCCGCCTTTCGCCGCGGCTTCGGGAAGGAACGAAGCGGAAGAGTTGAAAGCCCAGGCGGAAGAGGGTCTGGAAGAGCGTTTTGCCCGCAATCCGCGCATCACCAACCAAAAGGAATACCGCGACCGCCTGCAATATGAGTTGGATGTCATCATCCCCATGGGTTTCGCCGGCTACTTCCTGATCGTGGCCGACTTTATTAAATGGGCGAAGGCGCGGAATATTCCGGTGGGGCCGGGGCGCGGCTCGGGCGTGGGCTCCCTGGTGGCCTGGGCGCTGACGATTACGGACCTTGATCCTATTCCGCTGAATCTGCTGTTCGAGCGGTTTTTGAATCCGGAACGTATCTCGATGCCCGATTTCGATCTGGATTTTTGCCAGGAGCGGCGCGACGAAGTCATCGCCTATGTGCAGCAGCGCTATGGCGCCGACAAGGTGGCGCAAATTATCACCTTTGGAAAACTGCAGGCGCGCGCGGTGCTGCGCAATGTGGGCCGCGTGCTGGGCATGCCGCTGGGTTACGTCGATAAAATCTGCAAGCTGGTGCCGTTCAACCCCGCCAATCCGGTGTCATTGGAAGACGCCATTAATGGCGAGCCGGCTTTGCAAACCATGCGCGATGCCGACCCGGCGGTAGCGCGGCTGATTGATATTTCGCTGAAGCTGGAAGGGCTTTACGCCCATGCCTCCACCCATGCCGCGGGTCTGGTGATTGGCGACCGGCCGCTGCAGCAAATCGTGCCGTTGTATCGTGATCCGCGCTCGCCCCTGCCGGTCACGCAGTTCAACATGAAAACGGTGGAGCAAGCGGGCTTGGTGAAATTCGATTTCCTCGGCCTCACCACGCTTTCCATCCTGCAGCTGGCTTGCCGGATGCTTGAACAAAAAGGCATCACGGTCGACCTGTCGGTGTTGACGGTGGATGACAAAGACACCTATGCCATGCTGTCGCGCGGCGAAACACTGGGCGTGTTCCAGCTGGAAGGCGCGGGGATGCGCGACACGCTGCGGCGCATGAAACCCACGCGCTTTGAAGACATCATCGCGCTGGTGGCGCTGTATCGCCCCGGCCCGATGGACAACATTCCCAAATACATCAAGGTGAAGAACGGGGAAGAGCGGCCCGATTATTTGCATCCGATGCTGGAGCCCATTCTGCGCGAAACCTATGGCATCGCCATTTACCAGGAACAGGTGATGCAGATCGCGCAGGTGCTTTCCGGCTTCACCCTGGGCGCCGCCGACCTGCTGCGCCGCGCCATGGGCAAGAAAATCCGCGAGGAAATGGCCGCGCAGCGCAAAAACTTCGTCGCCGGGGCGGTGAAAAAAGGCGTGGACGCCGACCAGGCGGAAATGATTTTCGAACAGGTCGACAAATTCGCCGGCTACGGCTTCAACAAGTCGCACGCGGCGGCTTATGCGCTAATCGCCTATCACACCGCCTATATGAAGGCGCATCATCCGCAGGCGTTTTATGCCGCGTCGATGACGTTTGCCATGAACTCTACCGACAAGCTGAACGTGTTCCGCCAGGAATTGCTGCGTTTGGGCATTCCGCTGCTGCCGCCCGACATCAACCGCTCCACCGACGTGTTTGCGCTGGAAGAAACTAACGGGCGCGAAGGCATTCGCTATGCGCTTTCGGCGATCAAGGGCGTGGGGCAGGAGGCAATGAAGTCGCTGGTGAAAGAACGGGAAGAAAAAGGCGCTTTTGCCGATCTATTTGATTTCGCTGGGCGCCTCGACAGCAAGGTGATTAACAAACGCCAGATGGAAAACCTTGCCTGCGCGGGGGCATTCGACGCGCTGGAAGCGAACCGCGCGTGCTTGATGGAAAATGTGGAAATGCTGGTGAAGCTTTCCGGCCATTCCACGCAGGAACGTCAGTCGGGTCAGGTGAGCCTGTTCGCCGATGCGCCGCAGCAGACGGTGAAGCCGCAATTGCGCGAAGCCGCGCCGTGGGAAGACTTGCTGCGCCTGCAAAAGGAGTTCGGCGCTTTGGGCTTTTATCTTTCCTCGCATCCGCTCGATGCTTTCCGCCCGCTGCTCGAGCGGTTGGGCGTGGTACGCGCCGCGCAGCTTTCATCTGTGGCGGGGGGAACGGGCTCGGTCCGGCGCAAGGTGGCGGGCATCATGGTGAGCAAGCAGGAACGCACCGCTAAATCGGGCAACCGCTTCGCCTTTGTGCAGTTATCCGACACCTCGGGCATGTTCGAAGCGATGGTGTTTTCGGAAGTGCTTTCCAGCAAGCGCGAATTGCTGGTGGCGGGCACGCCGCTGCTGCTGAGCGTGGATGTTCAGGGCACGCCGCAGGAATATCGTTTAACCGTGCAGCAGGTGGAACGGCTGGATGAAGTCGCCAGCCGCGAAAGCCAGGGCGTGATGCTGGTTCTGGCCGGCGAGCGCGGGCTGAAACCGGTGGCCGAGCTGGCGGCCAAGCTGCCGCGCGGCAAAAGCCGCATTCACCTGCTGATCGACGTGGATGGCGAAGATGACGCCGAAATCGCCCTGCCGGGCACCTATGCCTTCTCTTCCGACCTTCGCAGCAAGCTGAAGGGGTTGGATGGCGTGCTTGCGGCGCAGGATTTGTAAAAAGACCGGAAGATATGATATAGTAAAAGGTGGAGTGAAATCATGACCGAGAGCAACATCACCATAAAATTTCATAATTTGCCCGAGCGCGTGCAGGAGCACCTTACGCTTTTTGCCAAAACCAGCGGTTGTTCCTTAGAAAGTATCATGAAAGACATGATCGTAAGTCAGGCGGAGGAAATGGCTGAAGATTTTTCCCTATTCCATGAAAGCATGAAACGTCCCGGAGAATTTGTATCCCATGAAGAAGCCCGCCGCATCCTGCTTAAGGATGAATGATAGGGATGTGGCAAATTATCTGGCATGATCATGCGCTTAAAAAATTGAAGAAATTCCCTCGCGTTGTTCGCGAGCGGGCCCTTCGTTACATGGAAGAGCGTGTTTTGAAGGCCAATCATCCTCGCGATTTCGGCCATGGCCTTGTAGGTGATAAAACAGGTTTCTGGCGTTATCGGATCGGAGATTACCGGCTGATCTGCCGTATTAATGAAACCGAAAAAACGATTGAAATTCGAGACCTTGGCCATCGCAAGGATATTTACGATTGATGTTGGAAGTGCAGGATTTGTGATTTAGCGGAAGTAACGCGCCAGCTGGTAAAGCCGCCCGCAATTCGCCCGCGTATTGCGAATGGCGCTGACGGCAAAGCCAAGCACCGCGAGGGCGGGGACGATAGGAGTGCCCGCATCCTGCGTCACGCGCTCAATGCCGATTTGTAAAAAAACCGATCCGGCCAACACTTCCGCCGTGGGGAAAGGAATAAAACCTTCGCCAGGCTGAAAGAGGTGGGCGTTCCATCAACGGCTTCCGCCCGGGTCTGGAACTGGTATTGGCCATCCGGCAGGCCGTGAAGAAGCGAAAGCCCGTCTGTTTGAAATCGTCTTTTCATATTTTTCGGTGTTTTTCTTGCGTGAATACAGGGCCTTAATACGCCATATTCCATTCGCTTTTCCAATCAATTCCGCCGTTGCAATCAACGCGGGAAATGCCTATAACAACGCCAACTCACAGGCAAGCTTAGCCCTGCGGACGGGCCGAAAAACTGTCCAAAGCGCTTCCGGTGTCCCGCCACTCAAACCTCTGTTTCAGGCGATACTTCTTGAAACATCTATTTGAGTGGCGGGATCACTCAAGGTTTGCCGACGTTTAACCGGAAAAGGAACATCCCATGGCAGAACTGCCTACGTTCACCATGCGCCAGCTGATGGAAGCCGGCGTGCATTTTGGCCACCACACCCGGCGCTGGAATCCGAAGATGTCTTCGTACCTCTTCGGCGTGCGCAATAACGTTCACATCATTGATCTCGAGCAAACGGTGCCGCTGTTTTACCGCGCGCTGAACGCCATCACCTCGGTGGTGTCGCAGGGCGGGCGCGTGCTGTTCGTCGGCACCAAGCACCAGGCGCAGGAAATCATTGCCAAATCGGCCAAGCATTGCGGCCAGTATTACGTGAACAGCCGCTGGCTGGGCGGCACGCTGACCAACTGGAAAACCATTTCCAACTCCATCAAGCGCTTGCGCGACCTGGAAACGCAAATGGCCGACCAGGCCTCGAAGCTGACCAAGAAGGAACTGCTGCAAATGGCGCGCGAGCGCATCAAGCTGGACAAGGCTTTGGGCGGCATCAAGGACATGGGCGGCTTGCCCGACTTGCTGTTCATCGTTGACACCAACAAGGAAGACATCGCGGTGAAGGAAGCGCAGAAGCTGAACATCCCCGTGGTGGCCATTCTGGACAGCAACTCCGATCCGTCGGGCATTGCCTATCCGGTTCCTGGGAATGACGACGCCATCCGCTCGATCCAGGCGTATTGCGATTTGGTGGCTGCCGCGGTTCTGGCCGGCCTGCAGAAAGAGGCGATTGCCAGCGGCGCCGATCTGGGCGCCAAACCCGCGCCCGAACAGCCGCCCGCGAATGATGCCGGTGGCCAAGCCGCCGCTCCGCAGGCGGAAGCCGCGAACGCTTAAGGAGAAAACATGGCTGACATTTCCGCAAACGCAGTCAAAGAACTGCGCGATAAAACCGGCGCAGGCATGATGGACTGCAAAAAAGCGCTGTCCGAGGCCCAAGGCGACATGGAAGCCGCCGTGGATTGGCTGCGCAAAAAGGGCCTTTCCGCCGCCGCTAAAAAAGCGGGCCGCGTCGCCGCCGAAGGTTTGGTGGCCGTCGCCGCGCAAGGCAACAGCGGCACGGCGGTGGAAGTGAATGCCGAAACTGATTTCGTGGGAAGGAACGAGCAATTCCAGAATTTCGTTCGCAACGTGGGCGAGCTTGCGCACAAGGCAAACGGCGATGTTGAGAAGCTGAAGACCAGCGCCTATCCCGGCACCGGACGAAATGTGGCAGAAGAATTAACGCACCTCATCGCCACGGTGGGAGAAAACATGAACATCCGCCGCGCTGCACAATTAAAAGTGGGCGAGGGAATTGTGGCATCGTACATGCACAACGCGGTGGCTCCGAATTTAGGCAAAATCGGCGTGCTCGTCGCGCTTGAATCCAAGGCGGATCCGGCGAAGTTGCAGGAGTTGGGGCGCAAGCTGGCGATGCATGTTGCTGCGGCGCGTCCGGAGTTTTTAAGCATTGAAACCGTTGATCCGAAGGCCTTTGATCGCGAGCGGGCCATTCTGACCGAGCAAGCTTCGCAAAGCGGTAAGCCGGCCGAGATCGTCGCCAAAATGGTGGAAGGCCGCGTTAAGAAATATTACGAGGAAGCGGTGCTGCTCGAACAGGTTTTCGTCATGGATGGTGAAAACCGCATCAAGCAAGTGATCGAAAAAGCGAGTAAAGAATTTTGCGCTGCAATAAAAATTTCTGCTTTCGTTCGCTTTCAGCTTGGCGAAGGAATTGAAAAAGACAATGGCGATTTCGCGGCGGAGGTGGCTAAGATGGCCGGTTGATTTTTCAACCGCCATGGAGGCCATGATGTGGGGAGCAGATGTTACGGTTAGAAGTGGGAGAGGAACAACAAGATCAGTTGATACAAGTCGGATTCAAGCTGGTACGGGTTCCACCGTATTCATTAGGCTTAAGACTCAACTGGGCGTCGCCGAAAAAGATGCTGCATGGCAGGTAGGGAAAGTCGATGGCCTTCATGTCTCCATGAAGGCGCGTACCATAGGAAACGTGCGGCAAGTAGGAATCATCGCTAGGCCCTTGGGGCCAGGGGATTATTTGCTTCCTATCTATATGATGGATGGGGCAGGAAGGCCTCGTCAAACGCTGCATGCCGTTATTAGTGTGCCTAGGCCGCGCGTTTAAACCCCGTTCCAAAAAGAGGGCGGGCCTGATAATCTCCCGGGCATGTCGCAACAGGCAACGGCCATGTCCCCTTTATCCAAATCCCAAACAAAGTATAAGCGCGTCCTTGTGAAGCTGTCGGGCGAAGCCCTGATGGGCGAGCGCGATTACGGCCTTGATAGCGGCGTGGTTGACCGCGTCGCCGCCGAGATCAAAGACCTGGTCGATAAAGGTGTGCAAACCTGCATCGTCATCGGCGGCGGGAATATTTTCCGCGGCGTGTCGGCGGCCTCCAGCGGGATGGAGCGCGCCACGGCCGACTATATGGGCATGTTGGCTACCACCATCAACGCCCTAGCCATGCAGAACGCCTTGGAAAAAATCGAGGTGCAGACGCGCGTGCAGTCGGCCATTCCCATGGCCGCGATCTGCGAGCCCTACATCCGCCGCCGCGCCATTCGCCACATGGAAAAAGGCCGGGTGGTGATTTTCGCCGCCGGCACCGGCAATCCGTTCTTCACCACCGACACCGCCGCGGCGCTGCGCGCTTCGGAAATGGGCTGCGATGCGCTGCTGAAAGCCACCAAGGTCGACGGCGTTTATTCCGCTGACCCGAAGAAAGATCCCAAGGCCAAGCGCTTTGATAAACTCACCTATCTGGATGTGCTTTCGAAGGACTTGGAAGTGATGGATGCTTCGGCCGTCACGCTGGCGCGGCAAAGCCGCATTCCCATCGTGGTGTTTTCCATCTTCACCCACGGCGCGCTGGCCGAAGTGGTGCAGGGCAAAGGCCGCTTTACCATTGTTACCGAAAACTGACACGAGGACCGCATGGCTACCGCGCTAGATGATCTGAAACGCCGCATGGATATGTCGCTTGATACCTTCAAGAAGGAATTGGGTGGTTTGCGCAC
>JACQAB010000212.1 GCA_016195205.1 Pseudomonadota bacterium | reverse complement strand
CTTTTGCCAACAGCCACAGGAATGGGCGCGTGCGTGTCAGGGATAACAATAGGGGTGCTTCCGTCGGCCATGATGGTCTCTTCTATAAAGTGGTTGATATGCCCCCATGTAAGGACAAAAAGGGTGGTTAATGCAAGGGCGTTAATCGTTTCAGAACGTTAAAATTACTCCACAAACTGTTCCTGAATCATCTTTTCGGCCAGGTTGCGCTTGGGATCGAACAGCAGGGTAATGCCGACCGAGCGTTCTTCATGCACCCGCACGCTGCGCACATCGCGCACTTCGGTGAAGTCGGCCGCGGCGCTGACCGGGCGTTTTTCGCTTTCCAGCACGTCAATTTGAATGCGCGAGCGCGAGGGGATCAGCGCCCCGCGCCAGCGCCGGGGGCGGAAGGCGGCAATCGGCGTCAGCGCCAAAAGCGAGGCCCCCATGGGAATAATCGGCCCATGCACCGAAAGGTTATAGGCCGTGCTGCCGGCGGGCGTGGCCAGCATCACCCCGTCGCCGTTCAGGCTGCTTAGCCGTTCGATGCCGTCAATGGTCACGCGCAGCTTGGCGCTTTGCCGCGTTTGCCGCAGCAGCGACACCTCGTTAAAGGCATAGGCCTCTTTGGTGTCGCCATGAATGGTGGTGGCGCCCATGGCCAGAGGATGCAGCACTACCGGCTCGGCCAGCACGATGCGCTCGATCAATTCCTTTTCGTCATACTCGTTGCACAGAAATCCCTGCGTGCCCAGGTTCAGGCCGAACACCGGCTTGTTCCATTTCATCACCCCATGCAGGGAGTGCAACATGAATCCATCGCCGCCAAGAGAGACTATCACGTCAGCTTTCTCAATCGATACCGATCCGTAACGGGCCGTAAGCGCCGCCAGAGATTGCTGTGCGGCGGGCGTGGCGGCGGCAAGAAAAGTAAGTTTGGGTTGGCTCATGGTTTGAAATCGGTTTTCATCCCGATTCATTGTAGTATGATGAATTCCCCGCTTTTGTCACCATCCCATCTGAATCCCTTCATGCTGCTTGATCTGCGTATCCTTGAAATCCTGTCTTCTAAAATCTGCCACGATTTGATCAGCCCCGTGGGGGCCATCAATAACGGGGTCGAGTTGATTGAGGATATCGGCGCTTCGGTTACCGAAGACGCTATGAAGCTTATTTCCTCTAGCGCCCAACAGGCGGCCAAGCGCCTGCGCCTGTTCCGCGTCGCCTACGGAAAAGCCGGGGCCGAAGGCGTCACCCTGCGCGACGTGCGCAACGTGGCGCGCGACTATGTGAGCCAGGGAAAATCCACCCTGCAATGGAATGAAGACCAGGTTTTTCCCGTGCTCTCCGACAAACGCGGTGGGCTGAAACTGCTGTTAAACGCCATCATGATGGCCGACGATGTGCTAAGCCATGGCGGCGCTATCGTGATAGAAGGCATTGCCGGGCTTGAAGGGCAAGGGGCCTCCATCACCGCCAGCGGCAGCCATGCCTTGATTTCCGATGCCATGCGCCATGCTTTGTTGGGCGAAACCCCCGTGGAAGAAGTCACCCCGCGCACGGTGCATGCTTATGTCACACACTGTTTTGCCGACCATTTCGGCCTTAAAATCAGCGCGCAGCAGATGTCTGACGAAAAGCTCAGCATCCTCGTGCAGCTTTAGGAAGGTTTCTCCATAAATAAAGCCTCATCCTGGCGAAAGCCGGGATGAGGCCTTTGTTTTTGTATGCATACAGTTGCAACCTTTCATTTAAGCCTTCCTTTTCTAGCGGCTGACTAGGCTGAATGGCGTTTTGCGCGCCGGCTGCCGCGATGGATGATCTTCTCAGGGAATTTCTGACCGAAACGAACGAGAATCTCGCTGTTCTCGACACGCAGCTTGTTGAGTTTGAACAAAATCCCAACGACGTCCCGCGGCTCTATGGAATTTTCCGGCTGGTGCACACCATTAAAGGCACCTGCGGCTTTCTCGGCCTGCCGCGGCTGGAAAGCCTGGCCCATGCGCTGGAAAACGTGCTGGGAAAATTCCGCGAAGGCACGCTGCCGGTCACGCCCCAGGCGGTCAGCCTGATTCTAGAATCTTTCGACGGCATCAAACGCCTGCTTGCCGCCCTGGAACAGACTCAGCGCGAGCCCGGAGGCGATGATGAAGCCCTGATTCAGCGGTTAGATGTGCTGGTGAATGTTCATTCCTCTTCCCTTTCGGAAGAGGCACGGGAAGGGGTACGGGACGTTGAAAGGATCGAGGGCCTTTCGGACGAAACGTACCCCTTATCCCCGGCGAATTCTCCCGTAGCGGGCCAATCCATTCGCGTGAATGTAGAAGTGCTGGAAAACTTGATGACCACCATCGGCGAGCTGGTGCTTACCCGCAACCAGCTTCTGCAGCTTCTGCGCGGGCAGGAAGAAAGCATTTTTGTCGCGCCGCTAAATCGCCTGAACCAGATCGCCACCCAGCTGCAGGACAACGTCATGAAAACGCGGCTGCAGCCTATCGGCAATGCCTGGGCGAAACTGCCGCGGCTGGTGCGCGATCTTTCGGTTGAGCTTGGCAAGAAAATGGAAGTTCAGCTGCTGGGCGCCGATACCGGCCTTGACCGCCAGGTGCTGGAACTCATCAAAGACCCGCTGATGCACATGGTGCGCAACGCCGCCGACCATGGCTTTGAAATGTCTGAACAGCGCCGCGCGGCGGGCAAGCCGGAAACCGGCACGATTACCCTGAATGCTTTTCACCGGGGCGGGCACATCGTGATCGAGGTGTCGGATGACGGCCAGGGCCTGGTGCTGGATAAAATCAGGGCCAAGGCCTTGGAAAAAGGCCTGGCCAGCGCGGCAGACCTGGAAAATATGAGCACGGCGCAAATTCAGCAATTCATTTTCCGGCCGGGCTTTTCTACCGCTGCCCAGATCACCGGCGTCTCCGGCCGCGGCGTAGGCATGGATGTAGTGAAAACGAATATCGAAAAAATCGGCGGAGCCATCAGTTTTTTTTCCGAAGAAGGAAAAGGCACGCGCTTCACGCTTACCCTTCCGCTGACCTTGGCCATTGTTCCGGCGCTGATCGTGGAAAGCGAAGGCCAGCGCTATGCCATTCCACAGATCAGCGTGGCCGAGTTGGTGCGGGTTTCATCTCATCATGGCCAGCCTATCGAGGAAATAGGCGGCGCGCCGGTGTGGCGCTTGCGTGGGCGGCTATTGCCGCTGGTTTACCTGAACCGCGTTCTGCAATCGGATGACGGAAAAAACCCGGACACGGTTTACATCGTCGTCATGCAGTCGGGAAGCAGCCTGTTCGGCGTGGTGGTGGATAAAGTGCACGACACGGAAGAAATCGTGGTCAAGCCGATTTCCACCATGCTGCGCCAATTGAATATCTATTCGGGCAACACGTTGCTGGGAG
>JACQAB010000009.1 GCA_016195205.1 Pseudomonadota bacterium | reverse complement strand
TGCTGAACTGGGTGGGCGGGCAAAGCTGGTTTGATCTGCATCTTCCGCGCCTTTACCCCCAGCACCTGATCACCATGCATTGGGGACGGCTGCCCGATAGTCCCCTGGCGGGTTTCTTTTTTGTTTTGCGCATGCTGGCCATCTTTTTCCGGTGGCAAGCGGAAGCGCAAAGCCTGGCCATGCTTACCGCCTTCCTTTGGCCGCCGGTTTTGCTTGGGCTGCTGCTGTTTTTGATGCGCGAAATAGCCCGCCCTTTGATGGGCAAAGCCCGCGCGCCGCTGATTTGCTTCTTCGTACCGCTCTGCACGCAGTTGATTTTCCAGTTCATGCCCATGCGCGTGGATCACCACGCCTATATCTTGCTCAGCGCGGCGGCGGCGTTCTTCTGCCTGCAAGGCATGGCCTTGCATATTCGCACCAAATATCTGGGCGTGTTAGCCGGCCTGGCCCTGGGCGTGGCGATGTGGAACGGCGCTGAAATCCTGCCCATGGTGGTTTTCTTCTGTCTGGCTTTAACGGCGCTGGCCATTCTGGAGCGTAAAAACTTTGAAAGCGCCGCGCTTTTCGGCTTCAGCTTTATGATCACGAATTTTCTTATCTTGTTTATCGCCCGGGCACCCGACCAGCGCTGGGGCATTGAATATGACGCGTTTTCTTTTTTCTACGTGATCCTTGCGGGGCTGGTGGCGGGCTATTTCACCCTCCTGCTGGGCGCCGCGCGCCTTACAAAAAACCGCATCATTCTTTCCGCGCTGGCGATTTTTATCAGCCTTTGCGGCGTGGCGGCGCTGTTACGCGCGTACCCTGACTTCATCTTCGGCCCCTATGCCAAGGCCAACCCGGTACTGGAAAACATTTTCTTCCCCAATATCCGCGAAGCCATTCCGCTTTTAAAATCCTGGGCCGATATCGGCGAATCCTTTAACCGCTCGCCCAATCAGTCGGTGGGCGGCGCGCTTTATTACATCGGCACGCGCATGTTCATTTCCGTGGCGGGGATTGTCATTTCCCTTTTCATGACCTTTCGCGGCTGCAAAAACCCCCGCCGCAAGCGGCTATGGGCGCTGTATGCTTTCTTCTCTTTGGCTTACGGCATTCTCACCATGGTGTGGCAGGTGCGCGTGATTACCTATGCGCAGCTTTTCGCCGTGGCCCCCCTCTGCTGGCTGGTGCCGCATTACCTGGCCCAGTTGCCGCGGCATTACCAAGGACGAAAGCTTTTTACCTTCGAAGTCCTGACGGTATTCGCCCTCACGCTTTTCCCCGTGATTCTTATCCCTTCGATCATCAACCAAAATCGCTTCATGCCCGACATGCTTTTCTTCCTAGGCAAGGCGGTGGACACCCCCTGTAACAACCGCATCAATGTGGTGGCCTATCTGCGTGATCTGGCGGAACGCGAGAAAAAAACCGCCACCATCATGGCGCCCATGGATTACACGCCGGCGCTGATGTTCTACACCTCGCAGAACTACATCGCCGCGCCCTATCACCGCAATGACCGCGGCATTTTGGACATGGTGATGTTTTTCCGCTCGAAAGCGAAAGACGAGGGCGCTCGCGCCATCGCCAAGCGCCTGGGGCTGGATTACGTGCTGCTGTGCAAGGCTTCGTATTTCCAAGGAACGCTAAGCCGCAGCCCGGAAATCCAGAATGTGCGCATTAGCATGGTCAACAACAAAATGGAAGCCGTTCCCGAAGACGCCGATCTGGCCAAAGCCTCGCTGGGCATGCGGTTGGCCTACGGCAAGGCGCCCGGCTGGCTGCAACAACGCGACATTCCCTTTGAAACCGATTTTGTGATTTTTCAGGTGAAGAAAAAGAAACTTTAGCATCGCCCCATCCGCGAGAGAGATGGAATCCCCTCCCTTCGGGAGGGGTTAGGGGAGGGCATTATCGAGTGGTCTCTCTGAAATAGTAGAAAATCAGCTTGGTAATGCCCTCACCCTTATCCTCCCCCTTCGGGGGAGGAAAGATTTTAAAAATCGGTGCAGCGGCCGTCTTTTTCCCAATCGCCATAGCGTGTGGGCTCGGGCCCTTTCGGCCCGCCGATTTCGCCGGGTTTTTGTGGAGGGGTTTGGCCGCCCTCTGCCGGCTTGGGCAACTTCTGCTTTTCGTTTTGCATAGATCTTATATCGCATGAGGCGCTTGGCCTGCCAAGCCGGGCATGCTAAAAAACCTTATGGCACGACAGAACACCCGCATTGCGCCTTCCATCCTTTCCGCCGATTTCTCGAAATTGGGCGAGGAAGTGCGCGCCATCGACCAGGCCGGGGCCGATTACATTCATGTCGACGTGATGGACGGGCATTTTGTGCCGAACCTGACCATTGGCCCGCTGGTGGTGAAGGCGTTGCGCACGGCTTCGGCCAAGCCATTTGATGCGCATCTGATGATCGCGCCGGTAGACCCCTTTATCCCCGAATTCGCGGCGGCGGGGGCCGACATCATCACCGTGCATCCGGAATCCGGCCCGCATCTGCATCGCACGGTGCAACTGATCAAGGGCCTGGGCAAAAAGGCGGGCGTCGCCCTTAACCCCGCCACGCCGGTGGAAGCCGTGGAACAGGTGCTCAGCGAGCTTGACCTGGTGCTGGTGATGACCGTGAACCCCGGCTTTGGCGGGCAGAAATTCATCGCCGCGCAGATCGATAAAATCAAAACCTTGCGCGGGATGATTGATGCTTTGGGTAAAAAGATTGATCTGGAAGTGGATGGCGGCATCAATGCCGATACCGCGAAGCAGGTCGTGGCCGCCGGCGCCGATGTTCTGGTGGCCGGCACGGCCAGCTTTCAGGGTGGGCCGGGAAATTATACAGCCAATATCAAGGCGCTAAGAGTATAACGATTTGTTTTTTAGTTTCATTTCCACCTGATATTATGACGCCTATTCATTAAAAAGATAATTTATGACATATCACAGTTTCTCAAGAGAGATGGTGGCCATTGCCGTCCGCGCATCGGAAAAAATCCTGGCCAGGGATGTTTTTCCCGATTTTTCTTTTCATCCTTATGGATTGCCGATCGGAGGAATAGAAAAAACTGTAGAACTTGCCTCCATACCCATGCAAATTGGCTTTCCACCCACGCAAGTCGGTTTTATTGAATACACCAATACGAATGGCGAAAAGAGCCGTGTCACCGCATGCCGCCAGTCTTTCGATCCGGAAAGCGCGTTTATAAACTGCCTCTTAAGTTCTTTTGGCCAAAAACTGGGTTTACCCACGGCCCCCTGCGTAGTGGATAAAGAAGGCAACCAAGCTTGGTTTTATTCTATCATTCCCTACCCGCATGTTATTGAGGCGAATCATCTGATCGAAAAAACCGCCGGCAATATAACTTCACGACCTGGCCCACATTGTGAAAAATGGCAAAGAGTCAGGCCTTTATTAGAAAGACAGCAACCTGCGGATCTCGAGTTTCGTATTTTCAAAGATAACATTCCGTTCTTTTCTGCAGAAATTCCTTTTAATGAATGGATCTGTTACGACGACATAGGCCGCCACAACCTGGGGGTCGACCTCGAAGCCGTTGAAAAAGCCTTCCGTCCTGGGAACAACGCAACGGCGGTAATCCCTGTTTACCGATTTGATTTTTGCAACAGATTCGATAGGTGGTCAGAAGGTTCTTACCACGCACTCAGCAAAGCTCTCGTAAATGGAGAATATGGTGCATACTTTTACGATTCAGACGAAAAAAAACTCGCACTACTAAACCAGCTAGCGCAAGAAGCATTTCTGCCTTTTATCGATCAAGGCCCCATGCGTAAGGTTATATCAGACATTAGAAACTTTAGATTTTATGCAGGAATACCTGAGACCGACGGCGCCGTCTTCCGGCAATCCCTTTCTTACGTTCCGCTACCGTGTGGATGGGCTTGCCGCTAACAACGCCATCTCCACACTTACCAACTCCAAAAGAAGCGCTTCCGCTTCCGTGCTTGATAGATAAAATTTACTGCCCAACCGCCCCCGGCAATTCCTCATCTTCCTGAAACAGCTCTTCGTCCTCTTCCGGGGCCGGAACCGGCTTAACGCTTACCGGCATCACCAGCGGCGCGGGCAGGGTTTTGGCCGGATCGCGCTTCATGGTTTCAATCAGCAGCTCGCGCGCGATGGGCGCCGCCGCTTTCGATCCACCGCCGCCATGCTCCACCACCACGGTGGCCACATAGCGCGGGTTCTGTGACGGGGCAAAGGCGATGAACAGGGCGTGGTCGCGCTCTTCCCAGGGGCGGTCTTCGTTCTTGGGCACGCCGCGCGCGCGCTGCGCCCGGGTAATGCGCCGCACCTGCGAGGTGCCGGTTTTGCCGCCCATTTCATAGCCTGGCACGCCGATGCGCGAAGCTGCCGCCGTTCCGCCCGGTGACACCACGCCAATCATCGCATCGCGTATGAAGGCAAGGCTTGAAGGCTTCAGGCCCAGCGGGGCAAAAACGGGTTTTTCGGCTTCGCTGTCGGGATGAATGATATGCGGGGCAATCTTCAAACCGCTGCTGATGCGCGCCGTGGCCACCGCCATTTGCAGCGGCGTGGCCAGAATATACCCCTGCCCAATGGCGGCCACCAGCGTTTCACCGGGCTGCCATCCTTCGGTGAACTGCTTTTTCTTCCATTCGGAATTAGGAATAAGCCCCGGTTTTTCATGCGGCAGGTCGATCCCCGTTTTGGCGCCCAGGCCCAGCCGCGCGGCCATTTCCGCAATCTTGTCGATGCCCACCTTCTGGCCAAGGTGATAAAAGAACACGTCGCACGACTGCACGATGCCGTTATGCATATCCATTCCGCCATGCCCGCCTTTTTTCCAGCAATGGAAGCGATGATTGCCCAAATCCATATACCCCGGGCAGAAAACATGGGTATGCGGGTTCACGCCGTCTTCCAGGGCCGCCAGCGCCACCACTACCTTGAAGGTTGAGCCCGGCGCATAAGTTCCGGTAAGCGTTTTGTTGAACAGGGGCGTAAGGGAGTCGCTGTTCATCTTGCCCCAGTTCTCTTTCGTAATGCCGTAAGAAAACAGGTTGGGATCGAACGAGGGATGCGACGCCATGGCGTAAATGCCGCCATCCAGCGCGTCCATGATGATGGCGCTGGCGCTGCGCTCCTGTAAAAGGCGGTTTTGCGCGAATTCCTGCAAATTAATATCCAGCGACAGCTTCAGGGCTTCGCCCGAGGTGCTTTCTTCCCGCGTCAGCTCGCGCACCTGCTGGCCATAGGCGTTCACTTCCAGCTGCACGCTGCCCGGTTCACCCTGCAGGTTTTCTTCATAGAATTTTTCCACCCCGCTTTTGCCGATGCGGAAGCCGGGCTCGTTCAGCAGGGCGTCATCGCCTGCTTCCTGGTCGGTTGGCGCGCCGACATAGCCCACGATATGCGCGGTGTTTTCCTTGAAGGGATAGTTGCGCACCTCGCCCGCTTCGATCATCACGCCAGGAAGCTCGGGCGTGTAAAGCTCAAGCAGCGCCAGGGTTTCCCAGTCGATATTGTCGCGCAACAGAACCGGCAGGCGTGAATGACTGCGCTTGATGTCCTTCAAAATGCGCTGCTGCTCGGCGGGTTCGAAATTCAACAGCGAAAAAAGCCGCTGCAGCGTGGCGCGGATATCGGGCGTTTGCTCGGGCAACAGATCGGCACGGAAGTTTTTCTCCGGCATGGCCAGCACCGTGCCGTTGCGGTCAAGGATGCGTCCGCGCTCGGGCAGCACCAGCCGCGTGCTGATGCGGTTTTCATCGGCCAGGGTGCGGAAACGGCCGCCTTGCGCGATCTGCAAACTGTAAAGCCGCGAAAACAACAGGCCGAACAGGCCCACCTGCAACCCGCCCACGATAAGCGCGCGCCGTGTTAACAGCCGGCCCAGATCGGTATCGCGGACAACGCGCATGGGTTACACATGCCTCAAGGCTGGTTGCAACTGATGCAATATTCCGGTCACCAGTGGAAACAGCAGGATCCCCAGCACCAGGCGGGAAACGACCGGCAACAGGTCAAGAAAGGTGGTATCAATCAGGCTGGACAGCCCCCATTGCAACATCATCGCGCCGGTAAAGACGAGGGCATAAACCATCCATGCCTGGAAGAAAGACAGGTTGAGAAAAAAGGTTCTTTGCGCGCGCAAAATAAAATCAGCCAGAAGGTAACTCAGCGCGCCGACACCCAAAAACTGCCCGACCAGCGCATCATGCAGCAGGCCCAGCACAAACGACCACGGCGCCGAAAACAGATCAGGCCGGTAGATAACCCAA
>JACQAB010000214.1 GCA_016195205.1 Pseudomonadota bacterium | reverse complement strand
TAATATTCCCGGCAAGCTTCTTGCCCATCACCACCTTGCTGGCTTCGCGCAGGTCTTCGATGCGGCCGTTGGTGCAGGAACCGATGAAAACCTTATCCACCTGCACGTCGCGCAGTTTTATTCCGGGCGTCAGGCCCATGTAGGACAGCGAGCGCTCCACCGCCTCGCGCCTGCCGTTGGCGAAATCGCCGGGCGCGGGCACCGCGCCGGTGATGGGCAATACATCCTGCGGGCTGGTGCCCCAGGTGACCTGCGGCGCAATGCCGGCGGCCTCGATCCGCACTTCCTTGTCGAATGCCGTGCCACCGTCGGAGGGCAGGGTTTTCCAGTAAGTCAGGGCTTTTTTCCAGGCGTCGCCCTTGGGCGCCAGGGGGCGGCCTTCCAGATAGGCAAAGGTGGCCTCATCAGGCGCGATGAGCCCGGCGCGCGCTCCGGCTTCAATGCTCATGTTACAGACCGTCATGCGGCCTTCCATGGTCATGTCGCGGAACACTTCGCCCACATATTCCATCACGTGCCCGGTGCCGCCCGCCGTGCCGGTGGCGCCGATGACAGCCAGGATTACATCCTTGGGCGTGATGCCAAAGCCGGTGGCGCCGCGCACATCAATTTTCATGTTCTTCGCGCGCTTCATCAGCAACGTTTGCGTGGCCAGCACGTGTTCCACTTCCGAGGTGCCGATGCCGAAAGCGAGGGCCCCGAACGCGCCGTGGGTGGAGGTATGGCTGTCGCCGCACACAATCGTCATGCCCGGCTGGGTGAAGCCTTGCTCCGGGCCCACAATGTGAACAATGCCCTGGCGCTCATCCGCCATGTCGAAATATTCAATGCCGGTGGCTTTGGCGTTTTGCGCCAACGCCTCTACCTGGATGCGCGATTCTTCCTCGCGGATGCCCTGCAGACGGTCGGGCGTGGTGGGCACGTTATGGTCGGCCACCGCCAGCGCGGCTTCCGGATGGCGCACCTTGCGCCCGGTCAGGCGCAGGCCTTCAAACGCCTGCGGGCTGGTCACCTCATGCACCAGATGGCGGTCGATATAAAGCACCGCCGTGCCGTCGGGCAGCGACTTCACCACATGGGCGTCCCAGATTTTGTCGTAAAGGGTTTTCATGCGCCTAGAATTGCCGGTTTTTCATCGGTAATCAAGCTGCCAGCGGCACGCCTTTGCCATGCATCCTTTTGGCCAGCGCGGCGTAAAGCTGTTGCGCCACGGGGCCGGGCATGCCGTTGCCGATTTTATTTCCATCCAGCGCGGCGATGGGCAACACGTCGTTGCCGCTGGAGGTGAGGAACAATTCGGAAAGATTCGGCACCTCGGCCAGGGCAATGGGTTTTTCCTCGAAGGGCAGTTTTAATTCACGAACAATCTCGACCACCACCTCGCGCGTAACGCCAGCCAGGATGCGCTGGTTCAAAGGATGGGTGCGGATCACGCCGTTCACCACGCCGAAAATGCTGGAATAAGCGCCCTCGATCATCACGCCGTCGCGTGTAAGAACCGCCTCAAACGCGCCGGCTTCCTGGGCCTGCTGCTTGGCCAGCACCGCCGGAAGCAGGTTCACGGTTTTCAGGTCGCAACGCGTCCAGCGCTGGTCGGGCACGGTGATAACGCGCGCGCCGGTTTTGCGCAAATCATGCGGCGGGGTGAAGGCTGAAGCCGTCAAATACACCGTGCAGGGCACGCTGGCAGGCGGAAAAACGTGGGTGCGCGGCGCGGCACCACGAGTGATCTGCAAATATACGATGGCTTCCTGCGCCAACCCGTTTTTCTCAAGCAGGGTGAGGGAGATTTTTTCAAGCTCACCCATGGCGATGGCGGGTTTGATCTTCAGCTCGCCCAGGCTCCATTGCAGGCGCTTGGCGTGGCGTGGCCATTCGAACAGCTTGCCCGAAAGCGCGCGCGTGGCTTCATACACCCCGTCGCCGAAGATAAAGCCGCGATCCTCGGGCGAGATGCGCGCCTCGTCCTTGAGAAGATACTGGCCGTTGAGGTAGACGATGGAAGACATGGGGCTAGGGGGCTGAGGGGCTAGGCGACTCAGGGAGCCATAAGAATAGGGAATTAAGATGGAATTTAGAAAATCTTGGAAGCCCTAGCCCCAAGCCCCCGAGTCCCTAAGCCCCCTATTCTTCGCCGGCCTCGTCGCTCTGCTTTTCCGTAATACGCGCAGACTTACCGCGGCGGGCGCGCAGGTAATACAGCTTGGCGCGGCGCACTTCGCCCTTGCGCACCACGGTGATGGATTCCACGCGCGGGCTGTGCAGGGGGAACACGCGTTCCACGCCTTCGCCGAATGAAATTTTGCGCACGGTGAAGGAGGAATTTAACCCCGCGTTCTTGCGCGCCACGCACACGCCTTCATAGGCCTGGATGCGCTCGCGCGCCTCGCCGGTACCCTCAATCACGCGCACATTGACGCGCAGGGTGTCGCCGGGGGCGAAATCGGGGATGGCGGCGGCGCCTGAACGCAGCCGTTCGATTTCCTTCTGTTCGATCTTCTTCAGCAAGTTCACGTTGTTACTCCTCGCAACGAGCCCCTAATAACCACAAAAACGGGCGGTTTTGCAACCGGCAATTAGGCCGGAAAGGCTTAATTTATCGCCCGGTTAAGCCATTAAGGGGCCGCATCGCCGCCAAGGAGGTTGGGGTACAACAAATCATTGTCTTGCAGACGGTGCCAGGAAGCGGCGCAGATCATTCAAGGAGCAGGAAACCGGCGGCGCGGGATATCTGGAACCGGCGGGGAACGGTGAAACTTTTGCTTTTCAAGTTCACGCCTTTGCGCTGCAAGTTCACGTTCTCGTACTCTACGCTCTACTTCACGCTCTACTTCCGGGCTTGGATGAACAATAACATGGTAGAGAGATATTGTTCCAACCACGATGGCCATCCAATCCCAATTGGCTTTAAAGAAATCGACGCCATCCGCTATTCTTTGCATCACCTGCATGGGTTACTCCCTATAAATCAGTTATGGATTTATTTTCAGCCACTAAAAGCCGCGGATCAAGAGTTTTTAGGTTTTCTGTATACCTCCCACAAATCCTGGCGTTTTTCCTTCGTTAACGCTTCGGCCTGCTTTAACCGCCATTCCTTCACCTTGGCATGGTCGCCCTGCAGCAGCACTTCGGGCACGGCGCGGCCCCGCCACAGGGCGGGCCGCGTGTATTGCGGATATTCCAAAAGGCCCGCGGCGAAGCTTTCTTCCCCCAAAGCCGCCTCGTTGCCCAGCACGCCGGGCAGAAGCCGCACCGCGCCCTCGATCAGCGCCAGCGCGGGGATTTCCCCGCCCGCCAGCACGAAATCGCCGAGGCTGATTTCTTCCAAACCCTGCGCCTCGATCACGCGCTGGTCCAGCCCCTCATAGCGCCCGCATAGCAGCGCGATTTCGGGCGTGGCGGAAAGTTCTTTCAACAACGCCTGATCCAGCCTGCGCCCGCGCGGGGAGAGATAGATTTTCCGCGCGGTTTTGGGCGGGGCGTTCAGGGCGGCGTCAATCACTTCGGCCAGCATCACCATGCCCGAGCCGCCGCCATAGGGCGTGTCATCCACCTTGTGGTGCTTATCGAAGGCAAAATCGCGTAGCTGATGCGCGTGCAGTTTCCAGATTCCCGATTCCAGCGCCTTGCCCGGCAGCGAAAAGCCCAGCGGCCCCGGAAACATTTCCGGGAACAGGGTCAAGACATGTACTTGCCAGAGGGGCGTCTGCGTCATGAGAGAAATCTCATTTCACCAGGATAAGGTCATGCCCGCGACCGCCTCCGCTAAAGCTACGGCGTGTCCTGTTTCTCAACAGATCACGCTGTAGCCCGAAGGGCGAAGGCGGAAGGCGGGCATCCACGATTTCAATCTATCATATCCCGAGAGAGGTCTTTCCAGTCTGGATTCATCTTTAGAATTCGCCTTACTTTCCAGGCCCGGTTCCACTTTTTCATTCGTTTTTCGGCCTGAATAGCTTCATACGGTGTTGGGTAAATCTCATAATAAACTAAAAACTTTAAACCATACCGTTTAGTGAATCCTTCGAAGAGGTCTTTCTGATGTTCATAAACTCGCCGGGGTAAATTACTGGTGACACCGATATATAAAATGCCATTTGGTTTATTGGTCATAATATATACGCAATAGTGGCGGCTCATATTTCTTCCGTCGTTTTTCGTGGATGCCCGCCTTCGCGGGCATGACCATTCTTATGTTTATGTTTTTTCTTAAAAACCTTCTTTTCTGCTTTTTGAGAGAATGGATAATCTTCCGGAATATTCACTTCAATCCGGGATTTTTCCATGTCCGGCTTCGCGGCGAAGGGTTTTTTGAAAGGCAGCAACCATTCGCGGCCGGCTTCATTCTCCACCGCCAGAATATCCCCCGCGCCGAAATTGAACACGCCGGTGACTTTTCCCACCGCTTTGCCCTTCTCATCCACCGCCGCCAGCCCGGGCAGGTCGTCCAGGTAAAAGCGGCCTTTCCCGGGTTTCGGGCGGCGCTGCGCCGGCGCGAAAAGCTTCACGCCTTTCAGTTTGTCCGCCATGGTGCGATCAGCCACGCCGGTGAGCGTGGCGATAAACACCGCGCCCACCCCGCCGCGAATTTTCAAGGCGAATTCGCGCATGGCTTTTTCGTCGCAGAGCGGGGCATAGCGCAGGATGTCGCGCGGGTTGAGCGTAAAGCTTTTCAGCTTCACTTCGCCCTTTACGCCATGGGCGCCAAGAATTTGCCCCACGCAGATGAGCCGTTCCGGCTTCATGCCTTCGCCTCAAGCCTGCGCGGCTTCGGGCGCGGGCGCTTCGGCGGCCGAAGCTTCGGCCGGCTTGGCGGCATCGGATTTGGCTTTTTCAGTTGCTTCCGCGGCCAGCTTCAGGCGTTCCTGCGTCTTGGCCCGCGGCGCCGATTTTTTCGGCGTGAGGCGGATTTCGGGCTTAGGCCCGGCGCCCAGCTTGAACAGGAAGTGCTGCACGCGCTCCGAAGGTTGCGCGCCCTTGCTCATCCAATGCTTGGCGCGTTCCACATCCAGGGTGAAGCGCTTGGGATCATCCTGCTTCAGCAGCGGATCATAGGCGCCGATTTTTTCGATGAAGCGGCCGTCGCGCGGGCTGCGCCCATCGGCCACGACGATCGAGAAATAAGCGCGGTTCTTGGCCCCGCCGCGCGCGAGTCTGATTTTAAGCGACATGTTACTTACTCCTTTGCTGGTGGTTAAACTTCTAGGGGCTAAGGGACTAGGGGGCTCGGGGGCTAGGCGGAAAAAGATTCTCCAATCCCTGAGTCCCCAAGCCCCTTAGCCCCCCAGCCCCCATTTTCTTCATCTTCTTCATCATCTCGCGCATCGACAGGAATTGCTTGATGAGGCGGTTGATGTCCTGCACTTGCATGCCCGAACCCTTGGCAATGCGCCGCTTGCGCGAGGCGTTCAGCAGATCCACGTCGCGGCGTTCCTCGCGCGTCATGGACGAGATAATCGCCTGCTGGCGGCGGATCGTTTTTTCATCGACGTTGGCGTTCTGCATGGCGTCTTTTATTTTGCCCGCGCCCGGCAGCAGCGCGGCGATGCCGCCAAGGCCACCCATTTTCTGCATCTGCTTCAGCTGCGCGGCCAGATCGTCGAAATCAAAACGGCCCTTGTGCATTTTGGCGGCAAGCCTGCCGGCCTCGATCTGGTCAATTTCGGCCACGGCTTTTTCCACGAGGCCGG
>JACQAB010000008.1 GCA_016195205.1 Pseudomonadota bacterium | reverse complement strand
GCGCGGTCTTCCAGATGCGAGGGAAAAACTTCCAGCACGTCGCCGCGCACGCGGAACAGCCCGCGCCCGAAGCTTACGTCATTGCGCTGGTATTGCAGCGTTACCAGCTGGCGGATGACGTCTTGCTGGCTCACCTTCTGGCCTTTTTGCAGGGTGATGGTCATCTCGGCATAGGTTTCCACCGAACCAATGCCGTAGATGCAGGAAATCGAGGCGACAATAATCACATCGTCGCGTTCCAGCAGCGCGCGCGTGGCGGAGTGGCGCAGCCGGTCGATCTGCTCATTGATGGCGGAATCTTTTTCAATATAGGTGTCGGTGCGCGGCACATAGGCTTCGGGCTGGTAGTAATCGTAATAGGAAACGAAATATTCCACCGCGTTGTCGGGAAAAAAACTTTTCATCTCGCCGTAAAGCTGGGCGGCCAGGGTTTTGTTCGGCGCCAGCACCAGCGTGGGGCGCTGCACGCGCTCGATCACATGCGCGATGGTGAAGGTTTTGCCCGAGCCGGTGACGCCCAGCAGCACCTGGTCGCGCTCGCCCGCCTGCAGGCCCTTGGTCAGCGCGTCGATCGCCTGCGGCTGGTCGCCCGCGGCCGAAAAATCGGACACTAGCTTGAATCGCTGGCCCCCTTCCGGGCGGAAGGCGGGCCGCGCCACATCGGCGAAGATAGGAAAGGTCATGGCTTATATATGGAGGTTTGGCGCGCCAAAATAAAGGCCCCGGCTATTTTGCTGTTTTTGGCGCATGGGTTTTCCTATAGATAAAGCAGAGTCTTTTTAATCCGGTGGTTTCCATGTCCGTCCTTGTCCGCATCGCCCCCTCGCCCACCGGCCTGCTTCATGTCGGCAACATCCGCACGGCGCTGATGAACTGGCTGTTCGCGCGGCGCACCGGCGGCAAGTTCATGCTGCGCCTGGATGACACCGACCGCGAGCGCTCGCAGCAATCCTATGCCGACGCGATTGAGCGCGATTTGAAATGGATGGGGCTGACCTGGGATTTATTCGCGCGGCAGTCTGACCGCTTCAGCCGCTATGCCGAGGCGCTGGAGGATTTGAAAAAAAAGGGCCGCGCCTATCCCTGCTTTGAAACGCAGGAAGAGTTGGCGCTGAAGCGCCGCTCACAGCTGGGGCGCGGGTTGCCGCCGGTGTATGACCGCGCCGCGCTGAAACTTTCGCCGGATGAAATCACGACGAAGCAGAAAAGCGGGCTGAAGCCGCATTGGCGCTTCCGTTTAAGTGATGAAAAAGTAAGCTGGAGTGACCATGTGCAGGGGAATAAGGAATTTCCCGCGGGTTCGTTAAGCGATCCGGTGCTGGTGCGCGAAGACGGCATGCCGCTTTATACTTTTTCCTCAGTGGTGGATGACGCCGATTTTGCCGTCACGCATGTGATCCGCGGCGAAGACCACGTGGCCAACACGGCGGTGCAGGTGGAAATATGGAAAGCGCTGGGCGCGCCGGTGCCGCATTTCGCGCATCTGCCTTTGGTGATACTCGCCAGCGGGGAAGAACTTTCCAAACGCCTGGGCAGCATGAGCGTGGCCGGCCTGCGCGACGAGATGGGCGTGGAAGCCCTGGCCCTGGCCAGTTTGCTGGCGCGCAGCGGAACATCAGACGCGATTGAGGCTGCAGAAAACATGCAGGAACTGGCCGAACGCTTTGATTTCAAAAAAATTGGCCGCGCGCCGCCGAAGTTTGACGAGCACGAGTTGCTGCGCCTGAACGCCCGCGTGCTGCATCGCATGGGTTTTGCCGAGGCCAAGCCGCGCCTTGAAGCTTTGGGCCTGAAAAACGTGGATGAAAAATTCTGGGGCGCCGTGCGGCCCAACCTGCACCGTTTAAACGAAGCCAAGGATTGGTGGCACATTACGGAAGAGAAAATTTCACCGCAGATCGAAGACAGCGCCTTCACCGCGCAGGCCGCAGGGCTCCTTCCGCCCGAGCCGTGGGACCAAACCACCTGGCAGGCCTGGACGGAAAAGGTGAAAGCCGCCACCGCGCGCAAAGGCAAAGAGCTTTTCATGCCCCTGCGCCTGGCGCTTACCGCACGGCACGATGGGCCGGAGATGAAAACCCTGCTGCCGCTTATTGGGTTTTCGCGCGCGCGCGCACGGCTTTGCGGGGACGCGGCCTAGAAGGTTTTTTTCTGTCCACAGGTCGAAACATACGAACGGCAGCAATTATATTTTTGAAATCGGTGCCCTTTAAAACAAAACCAAAATGATTGTCTCCTTCGACTGCAGCCCGGACACTTGGAACCAGGCTTCCCGACGACATTAAAACGAATGGCTTATCGCTTGTTTTTCTTACAAGCTTGTAAAGCTCATTCCCATATTCAATGCCGTTCCCAAGATTATAATCGGAGAGCACTAAATCGATATCGGCGCTGTCTTTATTCCACCGGCCAACAGCTTCCCGCAAGGTTGAAACGGCGACAACCTTATACCCTGCCGCTTCAAGGTCTTTCTTGATGGCCCTGCGAAGGACATCGCTATCTTCAACTAACAATATAGTTGTCAGCGGCCGATCTCGTCTGTGGCGAGGGGGCTGACCTCTGGGAGGTTCTTCTGCGACTACCTGCTGAACGGGCGCGGCAGATTTTCCTGCGGCGGCAAGAGCCTCAGCGACCGCAGCCACGACATTATCCCGCGTTGATAAGTCTTTTTGAACATACGCGGAGTAGCCGCCCCAAATTTTAGGATCCGCTTCAAGAAGGAGCTTAACATCTCCACCCTCAAGTTCTTCCAGCGGATCGGTCGACATCATCACGAATGGCCCCGTATAGCGCGAGTGCCGCACGAACCTGAGCAATTCCGTTCCAAACATCGTGCTGCGAGATCCAAAACCCAGATTGTGGTCGGAAAGAATGAGATCGGTGGTGGCCGCATGGTCATGCCAAGCCCCAAAGGCTTCAGGGACGGAAGCAAAGTCGACAACGGCATAACCGGCTGCTTCCAGCGCGGCTTTATACCCGGCGCGCATTTCGCTGTTATCTTCGACAAGAAATATTTTCTTTCTTTTGGCCATAAGAACTCCTTTAAAAATGCGGCTGAAAGTTAGCGTTTTGCCAGACCGCGCGCAATGGTTTTTGATTGCCCGGCAACATAGTTAATGGTTTGATGCGCCCATGGCCCTTGAGCTTTACAACACGCTTTCGCGCAAGAAAGAAATTTTCACGCCGCTGGATGCCGCGCATGTGCGCATGTATGTGTGCGGCCCCACGGTGTATGACTTCGCGCATCTGGGCAACGCGCGGCCTGTCGTGGCGTTCGATGTGCTGTTCCGCCTTTTGAAAAGCCTTTATCCACGCGTGACCTATGTGCGCAACATCACCGATGTTGACGACAAAATCATGCAGAAGGCCAAAGACACGGGTGAGAAAATTGACAGCATCACCACCCGCACCACTGAAGCCTATCACGACGACATGGCGGCCCTCCTCGCCCTGCCGCCCACGATTGAACCGCGCGCCACGGCGCATATTGCGCAAATGCAGGCGCTGATTCAAAAACTGATCGAAAACAACCACGCCTATGTGGCCGAAGGCCATGTGCTGTTTAACGTGCCCTCGATGCCGGAATATGGGCAGCTTTCGCGCCGCTCGCGCGATGAACTTATCGCCGGCGCGCGCGTTGATGTGGCGCCCTATAAAAAAGACCCGGCTGATTTCGTGCTGTGGAAGCCCAGCACGGCCGACCAGCCCGGCTGGGACAGCCCCTGGGGCCGCGGGCGGCCTGGCTGGCATATTGAATGCTCGGCCATGGCCAAAGAACATTTGGGGGTGACGTTTGATATTCACGGCGGCGGGCTAGACCTGATTTTCCCGCATCATGAAAACGAAATCGCGCAAAGCCGCTGCGCGCATGGCGGCGCGGCGCTGGCAAACTACTGGGTGCATAACGGCTTCCTGACCATTCACCAGGATAAAATGTCGAAGTCGCTGGGGAATTTTTTCACCGTGCGTGATTTGCTGGCCCAGGCGCCGGGCGAGGCGTTGCGCCTTGCCCTTTTGGCCGCGCATTACCGCCAACCGCTGGATTTTTCGCCCGAAGCCCTGCAGAAGGCCAAGCAAACGCTGGATGGCTGGTATGGCGCGCTGCGCAACCACGCAGTCGTACAAGCTGAAGAAACAGCGCCGTCTGAAACTTTCCAAAACGCGCTGCTTGATGATCTTAACACGCCACTCGCGATCGCCGAGATTCATAAATTGGCGGGTATGCTTAACCGCACGGCTATTTCGTTGCCTGCCTTTAATAGAATTCGAAAAGGAACAATCAAAGGACAGCTGCTAGCCGCCGGCAAGGCCCTCGGCCTTTTACAACAGGATCCCGAAGCATGGTTCCGCTGGACGCCCGCAGGCCAGAAAACCTTGAGCGATGCCGATATCGAAGCGCAGATCACCGCGCGTAACGCCGCCCGGACCGCGCGCGACTTCGCCGAGGCCGACCGTATCCGCAAGGCCTTGGCTGAGGCCGGAATCCTTCTGGAAGACAAGCCCGAAGGCACGATCTGGCGGAGAACATAAAAATTTTCCTCTCCCCTTGCCCGGCTTCGCTAAAGCTACGCCGGGTTATTTGCTCAAACCCGTCCGCCGAAGCTCGAAGAGCGCAGGCGGAAGGGGGAGGTTGCAAAAACCTGGACTTAGCGCGGCGGGAGAAACGGTTGCCTCACAGGACAACGGCGCGCTAAGTCCTTGGTTTTTGCTGGAGAGGGGTACGGGCCAAAAGACAAACCATTGCTTCCAGCACGTACCCCACCCCTTTATCCCCTCCCTTCCGCCTGCGCTAAAGCTTCGGCGGACGGGTTACCCCAGACCCTCCGTAGCCTTGGCGAAGGAGGGCAAGGGGAGGGGAATCCGATTTTGCCAAATGGAAATACCTCTCTCTAAAGCCTTTTCACTATGAACTTTAAAATGCTAGATTCAGCCGCCTCAATCTATGGAGACGGCATGAAAATCTCTTTACTTCGCACGCGTCAGAACAATCTGGGCTTCAACCTGATTGAAGCCGCCTTGGTGCTTGGCATCGCCGGCATTGTGGTAGGTGGCATTTTTGCGGCCTGGGGCGCCGTAAGCGGGGCCAACCGCCTGCGCCGCGCACAAGACCAGATCACCGTGATCGTCAACCAGATCCGCTCGACCTACGGCAACCGCAGCCATCTGGATGATGCTCCCGCTCCCACTTTCACCAATGCGCTGATCAATGCAGGCCTGTTGCCCGACACCTGGCTGGAAAACCTGGCGGGCACCAACCAGATCAGCAACCCCTATGGCGGGAACATTCTGATCGAGCCGGTTTCCTCGGCCAGCGGGGGCGGCGCCAGCAATGACGCTATTCTTATCACCTTCTCAGCAGTAACCCAGGCCGACTGCACAAAACTCGCCGCCAATATACTGGGCGCCGGACGCACGGAAGGTCTGATCAAGATCAACAACATCTCCGTGAACACCAGCACCATCTTCAAGGACATTCGTGGATCTGTGTGCGGGTCTCCGGGGGTAAGCTTTACCTACATGCTGAGAACCGGAACCTGATCTCAGGGTCTGTCCTTATAAATAGGATGAGGTTTTGTTTGCATAGGATTTTGATATGCCAGGAAGCGAGCGACAGCGTGGCAGGCCCCACGTCAAGCGAAGCTGACGCCGCAGATCAAAATCCTATGCAAACCCCTTGGGGCGCGGTGGAAAAACGCCCCGGCGTCTTCAAAGAGCTTGTCCGTAGTTCCTGCTACGGACTACGCTCTTTTCATAGCCGGACGCGCTTTTCCACTACGCGCAAAACCCATCCTATTTATAAGGACAGACCCTAATGGCTGAACGCATCTATCTGTTCGATACTACCCTGCGTGACGGCGCGCAGACGCAAGGGGTTGATTTTACCCTACAAGACAAATTGGCCGTGGCCCGTGATCTGGACGCGTTGGGCGTCGATTACATCGAGGGCGGCTCGCCGGGCGCCAACCCGACGGATGACGCGTTCTTTGCCAATCCGCCCCCACTGAAAAAATCGATTTTCACCGCCTTCGGCATGACGCGCCGGCCGGGGCGCAGCGCCTCGAATGATCCGGGGCTAAACGCGTTGTTTGCCGGAAAGGCGAAAGCCTTCTGCATCGTCGGCAAAAGCTGGGATTTTCAGGTGAAGGTGGCCTTAAGCATCAGCAACGAGGAAAACCTGGAATTGATCCGCGACACCATCGCCGCCATCAAGGCGCGCGGCGCGGAACCCCTGTTCGATGCCGAGCATTTTTTTGACGGATACAAAGCCAACCCCGCTTATGCCATGCAATGCCTGAAAGCGGCGTATGATGCCGGTACGCGCTGGGTGGTGTTGTGCGACACCAATGGCGGCGCTCTGCCAGATGAAGTAGAAAATATCGTGCGCGCGGTGGTCAAAGAAATTCCCGGCGACAAGCTGGGCATTCATGCGCATAACGACACGGAAAACGCGGTGGCCAATTCGCTGGCCGCGGTGCGCGCCGGAGTGCGCATGGTGCAGGGAACGCTGAACGGATTGGGGGAGCGTTGCGGCAATGCCAATCTGATCTCGCTGATCCCTACCCTGAAGCTGAAAATGGGTTTTGACATCGGGCTGAAGGAAGAAGCCTTGGCCGGGCTCACGCGCCTGTCGCATACGTTTGACGAGCGACTGAACCGCGCGCCCAACCGCCACGCCGCCTATGTAGGCGAAAACGCCTTTGCGCATAAAGGCGGGCTGCATGTATCGGCGGTGGAGAAAGACCCTAGTTGTTATGAGCATGTCGACCCCGCTGTTGTCGGCAACCGGCGTAAGATCGTGGTGTCGGATCAGGCCGGGCGTTCAAACATTATGGCGCGGCTGCGCGATATGAATATGGAAGTGGATCCGAAAGATCCGAAAGTT
>JACQAB010000213.1 GCA_016195205.1 Pseudomonadota bacterium | reverse complement strand
TTCCCAGCACAAAAGCCTGCTTGTCACTCAGGGCCGTGTGGAAATTGAAGAAAATACGGATGATCAGGTTCAACTCGATGTCTCGTTGAAAGGCGACAAACTTATTTTTGGTTTCAAAACCCTGGCCAAGAAACTCGCCACCAGGGAAATGGCCATCGCCGAATTCAAGGCCATGGCGGCGCTGTCTCCCCCGGGAGATTTCTCTCCCCATTCCGTTCGTATAACTAAAGCCGAAAGAACTTTTAATGATTTCTTCGGGAGGCCCAAGGTCCCCGGGCCAAAAATCCGCTTTAACGACGCGGGTTGTTATCACCTTTTGCGGTTGATCAAGAACCAGCTGGGCTGAAGCGCCGGTTATACGCCCTACTTCGCATATGGAAGTGTAACGGCGTTTTTGTTACGCTTACCTCATGGCAAAAACTTCCACCCACTACGTCTGCCAGAACTGCGGCGCGATTGCCGGCAAATGGGCCGGTAAATGCGAAGCCTGCCTGGCCTGGAACACGATGGTGGAAGAAGTCGCCGCCACCGGTCCCGCCAAAAGCCTGGCCGCCAGCAAACCACGCGGCAAAAGCCGCAGCGCCGAATTCGTCAATCTTCAAGGCACGACCGAAATGCTTCCCCGCCGCACCTGCGGCATCAGTGAATTCGACCGCGTTTGCGGCGGCGGATTGGTGGCGGGCTCGGCCGTGCTGGTGGGCGGCGATCCGGGCATCGGCAAATCCACCCTGCTGTTGCAGGTGCTGGCGCGTTTATCGCAAAACGGCACTTGCGCCTATGTTTCGGGCGAAGAGTCGATCGACCAGATCCGCCTGCGCGCTCAGCGCTTGGGCCTGGGCAACGCCAATCTGCAGCTGGCCGCCACCAACAGCGTGCGCGAAATCGTTTCCTCCATGCAGGAAAAAGACGCGCCCGATGTGATCGTGATTGATTCCATCCAGACCATGTTCACCGACGTGCTGGACAGCGCGCCCGGCACCGTGGCGCAGGTGCGCAGCTCGGCCCAGGAACTCATCACCGCCACGAAAAAGAAAAACACCTGCTTGCTGCTGGTGGGCCATGTAACCAAGGAAGGCACCCTGGCCGGCCCCCGCGTGCTGGAGCACATGGTGGATACGGTGTTGTATTTCGAGGGCGAGCGCAGCCACCATTTCCGCATCCTGCGCGCGGTGAAAAACCGCTTTGGCGCCACCGATGAAATCGGCGTGTTTGAAATGAGCACGCTGGGACTGGAAGAAGTAGGCAATCCTTCCGCCCTTTTCCTTTCCAACCGGGCCGAAAACACCTCGGGTACCGCGGTTTTCGCGGGGATCGAGGGCACGCGGCCGATGCTGATGGAAATTCAGGCCCTCGTCGCGCCTTCCACCCTTGGCACGCCGCGCCGCTCCACCGTGGGATGGGACAACGCGCGCCTGGCCATGCTGCTGGCGGTGCTGGAAACCCGCGCGGGTGTGGCCACCGGCTTCAACGATGTTTATCTGAACGTGACCGGAGGCCTGCGCGTGAATGAACCCGCGGCTGATTTGGCCGTGGCCGCCGCGTTGATGTCCTCGCTGGCGGGCGAAGCGGTGCCGAACGACGCGGTGATTTTTGGCGAGATCGGATTATCGGGCGAAATCCGCGCCGTGTCGCAAACCGACGCGCGGCTGAAGGAAGCGGCCAAGCTGGGATTCAAACAGGCCTATCTGCCGCCCCTGCCCGAACGCAAATCAGGCCCGCACGGCACCAGCCATGGCTTGAAACTCACGTTTTTAAGGCATGTAAGCGAGTTAAAACCCCTGTTCGGCGAGTTGCCGCAGGCAAGGAAGGCCATATCTTAACGTCTATAGACTCGACCTTTTATCTGAACGTCTTATCTTGCTATTTTGCGATATCAACTCGAAGGAGTGCAACATCATGGATGGTATGGATTCACCGCTTTGCGACTCAGATGGACCGACTGCGGTTATCGGAGACGGATGGGGTTCTATTGGCAGCAAATATTTTTCCGCCAACGGGCCGATTGCTTTTGTCAAACCCGTTCATGGAATGGAAGCTTGGGCTGGCCGTGACAAGCCTAATTATAAAACCTGCGTTATGTTCTCACATGGCATAGGTGTTTTGACAAGATATTCAGTGGAGACCCTTGCGGGAGCCAATGGCTTGCGCATTGTCAGTCCCGATAATATCGCCATCAATCCTGCCGTAGATTTTTCCGTTGAACCATTCCAACCCAGATTCCCAAGATTATTCCCAAAGCTCCGTAGATCTTATACCTCGCAGCTGGCATGGCAAAGCCATTCTGGCACAAAGCACCGCCAACGCCTTTTATCCTCGCCGGGGAATGTTCGCGCGGTCCTGGGAAAACCCTCGCGTCCCGCCGCCGATCCACGTACAAGATCTGGTCGTGCCGCAGAAGCGGCGGCCTGAATTTATGGCCTATCAGGAATAATGCCGCTTTTCTCGAGGTCAACCATGCGCACGATCATGGCATGATGAGGATCGGAGGAAAGGTCCTCAAAACCCCAACGAAGATAAAAAGCGCGGGCTTCATTATCGATGGGATGCGTGAGAACGCCGAAACTGGCAATTTCCTGAGAGGCCCGGAACGCCGTGCGAAGAGCAAACAGCAACAGCGCACGAGCATGGCCCTCTCCTTGATAATCCATGTGGACCGCAAGCTGGCCAAGCAGCGTGACGGGAACCGGATCTGGTTTATGGCGTTGGTAGGATTTAGGCAGATGCGCGCGTTGAATATGCGTGGAACTTAATGTAACAAACCCGGCAATGTCTCCTGTAACTTTATCGCAGATGACGCTGACGCGCGAAATGTTCTCAACCTGATTATTCCAGGCATGACGCTGAAACCAATGATTCAAGGAATTTTGTCCGCAGTCAAAACGCGCACGGTCGTCCGTCTCGATAAGCGGACGCGGCAGCGTTACTCTTCCCATGTGAGAGGTGTGCGCAGAAGTTCTTCAATAGCGGGAAGCTTCTTTGGCGGCTGCTTGGCCCAGGTCTCGAAGGCTTCCCAGTTTTCCGCCGGAATGGTAACAACACTACGCGACAAAATATCGAGTTCAGCAGCCTCAAGGGCCTTGCGGCGCACGAAATCG
>JACQAB010000239.1 GCA_016195205.1 Pseudomonadota bacterium | reverse complement strand
TGGTGCGGCCAAGAAGACTCGAACTTCCACGGGTTGCCCCGCTAGCACCTCAAGCTAGTGCGTCTACCAATTCCGCCATGGCCGCGTTTCAGGCAGGTATAGAAAAGTTTTTAGGCGCAAAAAGCAAGCATAATGACCATGCCCATTTGGCAAACTGAACAGAAGCTTATCGACTATCCCACCGCGCTTTCCGCCATGGAAAGCCATGTGGAAGGCCTGTTGGCGGGCAAAGCTCCCGAAAAAATCTGGCTGCTGGAGCATCCGCCGCTTTACACCGCCGGCACCTCGGCCCGCGCGGAAGAGTTATTAAACGCGCGTTTTCCGGTCTATGACGCCGGGCGCGGCGGGCGCTACACCTATCACGGCCCCGGCCAGCGCGTGGCTTATGTAATGATCGACCTTAAAAGGCGTGGCTGTGACGTGCGCGCCTATATCGACCACCTGGAAGCCTGGGTGCAGACGGCGCTGGCCTCTTTTGGCATTCAGGCCGCCAAGCGCGAAGGGCGTGTGGGGTTGTGGGTGAACGACAAGGGCCATGATCAGAAAATCGCCGCCATCGGCGTGCGCATCCGGCGCTGGGTCACTTGGCATGGCGTGGCGGTCAATGTGAACCCCGATCTTTCCCATTTTGGCGGAATCGTTCCCTGTGGCCTGGCCGATTACGGCGTGACCTCGATGCACGCGCTGGGGGTGCCGGTGACCTTGGCCCAATTCGATCAGGCCCTGCAAAAGCACTGGCAGGATGACTTTGCGCGAGTCCCAGCCCTGCGCCTGAAAACGGCCTGATTTTCGGGCCTTTGCGGGGCTTTATTAATCTTTTCATTTCATTAAACTTTCTCTCCTTAATATGGAATTTCGCCTGTCTGAATCGCGTTCCTTCAGGGCCCCCCGATGTTTGAAAATGATCCGCTGCAAAAAGCGAGTGAATACGCGAAAGCCGCGCTTTTGCGCCTGGAATTTCTTGGCCTGCCGCCCACGCCGCAAAATTTCTCGCTGATGTATGCCTATGCCAGCGGCAAGGTTCCTGAAATCAAAAGCGTCATGGACGAAGCGGTGCGCAAGGGCGGCCTCAGCGGCGATCAGGCGCGGGCCATCTATGAGCGGCACATGGGCGCTGGCTCGGAACGCGAGGCGGTCGATCGCAGCGTCAAGGCATTGAATGAAGAATTAGCGCGTGTCATGAGCATGGTGCAAAGCGCCAATGTCGGCACCAGCCAGTTCAGCCAAACCCTGAATAGCTTCTCGGGTGAAATAGCCAAACCCATGTCGGTGGAAGAAATCCGCGCCACGGTGTCCAAGGTGATGCAGGAAACCAAAACCATCGCCCAGCAGAACCAGCAATTGCAAGCCAAGCTGGAACAATCGGCCCAGCAACTGAACGTGATGAAGGAAGATTTAACCAAGGCCCAGAAAGAAAGCCTGACCGACCCCCTTACCGGCGTAGGCAACCGTAAGCATTTTACGACTGAGATGAAACGCTTGGCCCGCGAAGCCGAAGACCTGAAAACGCCGCTGTCGCTGCTGATGATCGACATCGACCATTTCAAGAAATTCAACGATACCCATGGCCATCAGGTCGGCGACCAAGTGCTGAAGCTGGTGGCCCGCACCATGACCGAAAACCTGAAGGGCCGCGACATTGTCTGCCGCTATGGCGGCGAGGAATTCGTGGTCATCCTTGGCCAGACCAAGCTGGCCGATGCCAACCGCGTGGCCGACGCCTTGCGCCAGTTCGTGGCCGGCAAAAAAATCATCCGCCGCGACAACAATCAAAGCCTGGGTACGGTAACGATTTCGGTGGGCGTGGCGCAATATCACGAAGGCGAGGCGCTGTCGCAGTTCTTAAGGCGGGCCGATACCGGCGTTTACCTGGCCAAGGCCGCCGGCCGTAACAAGGTGGTGGTGCAGGATTTCGACGCCGCCACCATGGCCAAAATGCCTGAACACAAAGGCGCCGAGCGCTTCTCCGAACTTGATTCGGACGATCTACCCACGACCGAAGCCGAACACGCTCATCCGGCCCATTAGCGCTGAAAAAAAGCGTATTTTCCAGCACAAAAAACGCCTGAATTTCGGTTAGACTGCGCGCCATGCAGTCGGCCCTTTCCATACCCCAAGCGCCCAGCGACGCCGAAATTCTTGAAAGCCTGAACCCCGCCCAGCGCGAGGCGGTGGAGGCTTTGGATGGCCCTGTGCTGGTTCTGGCTGGCGCCGGTACCGGCAAAACGCGCGTTCTTACCACGCGCTTGGCGCATATTCTGCTTACTGGCCGTGCTAGCCCGTTTCAGATCATGGCCGTCACCTTCACCAACAAGGCCGCGCGGGAGATGCAGGAACGCGTGGCGCGCCTTACCGGCCAGCCGACCGAAGGCTGGTTCCTCGGCACGTTTCATTCCATTGCCGCGCGTATTCTGCGCAAGCACGCGGAACGCGTAGGGCTGAAATCCACTTTCACCATTCTTGATGCCGACGACCAGCTGCGTCTGATCAAGCAAATTCTGGAAGCCGAAAATGTCGATACCAAACGCACCCCGCCGCGCATGGTGCTGGCGATCATCGAACGCTGGAAAGACCGGGGCCTGCCGCCCGAAAAAGTGCCCGCCGACGAAGCCGCCGAACAGGGCCGTTTCCTTAAGTTCTATCGCATCTATCAGGACCGGCTGAAAACCCTGAACGCGGTCGATTTCGGCGATCTGCTGCTGCATAACCTGACGCTGTTGCAAAACCATGCCGACCTACTGCAGGAATACCAGCATCGCTTCCGTTATATTCTGGTGGATGAATATCAGGACACCAACGTGGCGCAGTATTTATGGTTGCGGCTGTTGATGTTGAATAGCGACGGCTCGGCCCGCAATCTGTGTTGCGTGGGCGATGAAGACCAGTCCATTTATGGCTGGCGCGGCGCGGAAATCGGAAATATTTTGCGGTTCGAGCGCGATTTTCCCGGCGCCAAAATCGTGCGTCTGGAAGAAAATTACCGCTCCACCGGGCATATTCTGGGTGCGGCCTCGGGCCTCATTGCCCGCAACAGCAGCCGTTTGGGCAAAACCTTGTGGACCACGTCGGAAGAAGGCGCGCCGCTGCGCGTGCAATCGCTGTGGGACGGCGAAAGCGAAGCGCGTTTCGTGGGCGATGAAATCGAATCGCTGCAACGCAAAGGCACCGGGCTGTCGCAAATCGCCGTGCTGGTGCGCGCCGGCTTCCAGACCCGCGAATTTGAAGAGCGTTTTTTATCCATCGGCCTGCCTTACCGCGTAATTGGTGGCCCGCGCTTCTACGAACGGCAGGAAATCCGTGATGCGGTGGCTTATCTGCGTGTCATCAGCGTGCCCGAAGATGATTTGGCGTTTGAGCGCATCATTAATCTGCCCAAACGTGGCGTTGGAACAGCCAGTTTGCAGCTGATCCACCAACGCGCCCGGCAAGACAGCGTGCCACTTACCGAGGCCCTGCGCCGCATTCTGGGCGAGGGCGGCTTTACACCTAAGTTGCGCACCACGCTGCAAGGTTTCCTGATGCATTACGATCGTTGGCGTGCGCGCCTGCCCGATATGCCGCATACTGAGCTGACCGAGCTGGTGCTGGAAGAATCCAGCTACACTGCCATGTGGCAAAACGAAAAAACGCCCGATGCCGCCGGCCGCCTGGAGAATCTGAAAGAACTGATCAACGCCATGGCGGAGTTCGACACGCTGCAGGGCTTCCTTGAACATGTCAGCCTGGTGATGGAAGCGCACAAAGACACGGGAACCGAGCAGGCCAGCCTGATGACGCTGCATGCCGCCAAGGGGCTGGAATTCGACGTGGTATTCCTCCCTGGTTGGGAAGAAGAAATTTTTCCCTCGCGCCGTACGCTGGAAGAAAACGGCGTGAAGGGGCTGGAGGAAGAGCGCCGCCTGGCTTATGTCGGCCTTACCCGCGCGCGCAAGCGCATTATTATCAGCCACGCCGCCAACCGGCTGGTGCATGGCTCGTGGACGCATGCCATTCCCTCGCGCTTTGTGGCGGAATTGCCGGAAAAACACGTGGATGTGCAGGCCGAGCCGGGCATGTTCGCCTCGCATCATCCGGAATTCCGCCCCAGCCGCCATGCCGAGTTCGCCACCGCGGATTTTCATCATCCGCCGCGCCCGCAAATCACCGTGGAAGGCTATGCGCGGGTGGTGGAACGCAAATCGGAGCACCGTTTCCGCAAGGGCGAGCGCGTGTTCCACCAGAAATTCGGCTATGGCACGGTGGCGCTGACCGACGGCGACAAGCTGGAGATTGAATTCGATCATTCCGGCGCGAAAAAGGTGATGGCCGGTTTTGTGGTTCCGGCCGATAAAGCCTCGGAAGCGTCGTGAAAAACCTTTGGTCCCTTACCATCGATGCTCCTTTCAGCGCGGCGGGCACCGTGCTGGATCTGCTTCCCGCCCATGCT
>JACQAB010000007.1 GCA_016195205.1 Pseudomonadota bacterium | reverse complement strand
TGGTAGGCGGCGAAATTGTGGTTAACCGCAGGTCCGATTTATATCTTATGCCGTCGCTTTTTGCGCTCTATGCGCTGACGGAACAAGCTCCCTAAGGCATTGGCTTTTTAGGAAAAGTTGCTATATAAACCACCCCACGTTTTGGGGGATCGTCTAACGGTAGGACTGCAGACTCTGACTCTGCCTGTCTAGGTTCGAATCCTAGTCCCCCAGCCAGTTCGCGGATAATGCTCAAAACCGCGAGTGCTTTAATAAAGGCCTTAGTAAATCTTAAAGGCCCTTCCCCGGAGCGAAATTAAATCGGGGTCCATAAAGCAGGGAAATAGAGTAAGATGTCTTTTTTTTATAATGGATAGGATATGGGCACTCCTCAGGTGGAACTGAAGACAATGACTAGAGATACGGGGCCGAAGCACGACCGTGTCCTCACTACTTTGGCGCATGTCAAGCTGGCGGCTAGGGAACACGGCCCGCGGGCCGGGCGTTACCTCTCCGGCGCCCTGGCTCTTATGCTTTTTGGCGGCGGTGCCTGGTGGACACATAACCGGATTAATTCATCCGATGCCACCCCCCTCACCTACAGCAAGTTGTTAGAGCAGGCTGAAACAATTGATAACGCCACCATCCATCCCGATGGGGTGGTCACCGGCGGTTTCAGGAACAGCAACAAAACCTTTATCACCAGCGTTAACAAAAATGATCCCACCCTTTCCGCGAAACTCCATGCGGCGGGCGTGAAGGTGACGGTCAAGCCGGAGCCCTTATTCAACAATGATTTCATCCGGGCGCTGATGCTGCTGGGCGGGGCCGTCCTGGGCCTGGGCTTTCTGTTGCGCTACAGAAAGCCGAAATGGGCGAGAATCGACCGCGGCATGAGGCTGATGAAAGATCAAGACAAGGCCCGGTTCAGCGATCTTGGCGGCGCGGACGAAGCCGTGAGGGATGCGCGGGAAATCATCAACATTGTAAAAGACCCGGAGTGCTATCGAAGAATGGGAGGCGATGTTCCGCAGGGCGTGTTGTTCATCGGCCCGCCCGGCACGGGTAAAACGCTGTGCGCGCGCGCCATGGCCGGAGAAGCCGGCGTTCCGTTTTTCCATCTGTCCGGCGCCGTGGTGGCAAGCCTCGAAGCGGAGGGTATACAGGAAATTTGGAAAAATGCCCGCAAGCAGCGCTGCATCCTCTTTATCGATGAATTCGAAGCGGCCGCCCGCGCCCGCCAATCGGCGTCAGGAATGAGTTCCTCTCGCGAAGATTGCACGAATCAGCTTCTGCATGAAATGAGCCAGACCAATGAAGGCATTATTCTTGTCGCCGCCACCAACCGCCCCGATCTGATTGATCCGGCCATGCTTCGCCGCTTTGACCGCAAGGTGCTGTTTGCCAACCCCAATATCAAAGGCCGCATGGAAATCCTGGGCATCCATATCAAAAAAAGAGAAGATATGCTTGTCTCCGGGAGAGTAAATCTGCAAACCATTGCCCAAGGCACGCCCGGTTTTTCGGGCGCCGATTTAAAAAACCTGGTCAACGAAGCGGCGCTGGCCGCGGCAAAACGCATAAGAGCTGCGGAAGAATCAATCAAAAAAAGGAGGCGGAAAAAAGAAATAGGGCGTGAAGAAAGAAAAACCTGCATGGCGGACTTCGTCGACGCGCAAGAGAAAATCATGCTGGGCGGACGGCGAACTTCGGTGGTGACGACCCCCACGGAGAGCTTGAAGCGAGCCTACCATGAGGCCGGCCACATCCTTACCGCGCTGTATACGCAAGACGACGACACCCAGGGCGATGACCGGAGGCTTCACAAATCCACCCTCGTGCCTTACGGGGATGCGCTGGGCCTCACCCTTAGCCTTGCCATCGAGGATAGGCGGATTTTCCCCAGAAGTTATTATACAGCCCTTCTTGTCCAGGCCTATGGCGGCCGCGCGGCGGAAATAATAAAGTTTGGGGAATCCAGTTCGGGCGCATTAAGAGACATTCAGCAAGGCACTGGCTTTGCCTACCAAATGGTTACGCAACTCGGCATGAAATACTTTGACAAAGAAGATGAATCGCCTGTTTGTCTTGACTATGGGGACACCACGAATCCTGCTTCCTGGACAAGCTCGATGAGTGGTGCAGCCTATGAATACGTAGTGAGCCTTGTAAGAGCAGCGCAAAAAAAATCGATGCAGATCGTGCAGGAGCATCTTGTGGAACTCGAAGCACTTGCGAAAGCCCTGATGGATTATGAAACGCTGTCCGGCAAGGACATCATGGCCGTTCGCCATGCCGTTAAAGATATCGCTAAAAAAGTTGCCGGAGAGGCCAGGCCTCTCGACATTAAAAGATCCATCACGCTCAGTAAAGAAACCATGGGAGCCATCGACGAGGCCGTTAAAAAGGCCATGAAACGAAGGCCGCGCGTGAGAAGAATGCGTGTTGCCAACGACATCACTACGGCCATCGCCACCCCCGCCGCCGCTTAGAGCAAGCCCTTATCCCACGCCCAGCTTCGAAAATAAAAACTCCAGCGCCGGGGTGAATACCTTGGCAAACACCCCCGTGGCCAGCAGCGCCACCACGATCAAAAATCCAAAAGGCTCAAGCCGCCGATAGGGCCTTGCCAGCGCCTCGGGCAGTAAAGCGCCCAGCGCCCGCCCACCATCCAGCGGTGGAATGGGGGCCAAGTTGAACAGCATCAGCACCAGGTTGATGGCCACCCCGGAAAGGGCCACCTGCAGCAGCACATCAGACCCCGGCTGCGCCATCGCCACACGCGCCAGCCCCAGCCACAGCCCCATCATGGCCAGATTGGCCAGAGGCCCGGCCATCGCCACCAGCAGCACGCCCCAGCGCCCTCCACGCAGGCGGCGAAAATCCACCGGCACCGGCTTGGCCCATCCGAAAAGGAACGGCAGATGCGCCAGCAGCATCAGGCCGGGCAGCAGCAGCGTGCCCACGGGATCGATATGGCGGATGGGGTTCAGGGTCAGGCGCCCGGCATCGCGTGCGGTGGGGTCGCCCAGGCGCGAAGCCACCCAGCCATGCGCCACCTCGTGCAGCGTGATGGCCAGCAGGCCCGGCACCAGCCAGATAAGAACCTGTTGCAGGATGTTTTGGGTGGCAGGGTTCATGACAGGAATATAGCGCGGAAAACACAAAAGGCCCCTTCTTGCGAAGGGGCCCCTTGATTAGGCAGAATTTCTACCCGTAACCTTAAGCGGCGTCAGCCAGCTTGAGGTTGACGGCCGATTCCTTGCCATTGTTGGCAGCGATTTCATAGCTGATGCGCTGACCTTCGTTCAAACCGGGAAGGTTGGCACGCTCCACGGCGCTGATGTGAACGAACACGTCGCGACCGCCCTGGTCTGGCTGAATGAAGCCATAACCCTTGGCGCTGTTGAACCACTTTACGGTACCTGTAGCCATTGTCTTGTTCCTTACGTTTGGCATTGGCCAGCTTCACGATGAAACCAGCCGAGCATAGCAAGCCATCTTCGCGCTTATCACGCCTTAAGGCCAAACTCTTTGACGGAAGACGTGCCGCTTGCGCGGCAGGCAACAGGCAAAAAGCCTTCTAAACTCGGGGGCAGGGATAGCCGAACCAGCCCTAAAAAGCAACTATTGTTCCTGGTTAAGAGAGAAAAACCGCGCAGAACAAGGCCCTATGCGCCCCTCCCCCCCCATGCCCCAAAACGAACGGGGCGCCCGAAGGCGCCCCGGTGTTTCATGAGGGAGACCCGGCTACCAGTTAACCTTCAGGCCACCGAGGAAAGAGTGGTCGGTTTCGTGATCCCTGAAGGTGCCGTTGTAATCACCGAACAACGACAGCTTCTTGTTCACGTTAAGGGTCAAGCCGCCGCCGGCTTCATAGCCCATGCGGCCGGGGCGCGCGCCTTTGACGTTAAATCCGGCGCCGCCGATCGACTGGTGGATACCAGGATTGACGTCCAGCGCATCGTAAATGAACGCGCCATGCACCTGCGGCACCATGGTCATATCGCGGCCCACCGGCAGCACGGCATTGACCTGACCGCCTGCGCTGCTGCGCAGAAGATTGGTTTCCCTGCCGCTGACCGAAAGGTTGCCTGCACCGGCGCCCGATTCCGTATAGCTGTCCTGGTTGTTATAGATGTATTCCGCGCTGGCGATCGGCTCGATGTTCACATTGCCCACCCGGAACAGCGCACCCAGCAGGGCACCCGCCGACAGGTTATAGCCGCTGACATCGCCCTTCGCGATGCGGACAATCGGACCCGCCACCACATGACGCTCGGTATCGGCCATGTTATAGCCGCCTGAAAGCGTGGCCCCCACATAGGCCTTGCCTTCGCGGCCTTCGACCAAATCATGCTGGGCATAGACGCCTGCCTGAATGCTGTTGACCGTGGTGGTATCGCTGGTGGATTTCAACTCCATGTCATCCCGCGCATAACCAATGCCAAAGCGCACCACGCTGGGCGAGGTGGGGCGTATTTCCACGCCCGCCGCGCCACCTGCAAGGGTGGATTCCACCGCTCCAGCGCCGCCATTGGCCTGCACCTTGCTAAACTGGCCATAGCCGCAGGCAAAGGCATAGTTACTTGCCGCCGAACCCGTATTGCCCATCTTGGCGCGGGGGCTCGAGGCAGGATTGGTCAGGTAATCGGCGGTGTTGCAGTCGCCGCCCAGGCGCTTGCCCAGCAAGCCGTTGAAGGCATGCATGGCTTCGGCCGTGCTCTTCTGCAGGTTGGCGTTGTTCTCGCCGGAAAGGAATTTAAGATCCGACGCCTGGTCGCTTGAAGCACTCAAACCGTTCAGCAGCGTTTCCATGTCGCCCGTGGCGGTTTCCTGAATGGAATCCAG
>JACQAB010000238.1 GCA_016195205.1 Pseudomonadota bacterium | reverse complement strand
CCTTGGCCGGGTCGGCGTTTTGAATGTCGTCGATCTGGCCCAGGGCGTCAGACAGGAAATCGGTTTGTATTTTCTTGGTAGCTTCAAACTGCGCTAGGTTGCTGGCCACCTGTCCATGCAGGTTGCGCATGCTGGTGATGCCCGTATCCAGAAGGCTGCGGGCGTTATCCATGTCGGCGGCAAAGGCGGCGTCAGTGGTTTCCTGTGTGGCCTGGTAGGCCCAGCGCAACCCCAGGATAAGATTCTGGAAGGCGGGGTCATTGCTGCTGATGCCGTAGGGGATGGTAAAGCTGTCGTCGATTTTGACCGAAGTCTGAGTGTAAGAGGTGGCATCGGCTCCCGGTGCCGCGGAATCATATTCCGGCAGGGTGGGGGTCGCCACGATGGTGGTGTTGGTCGGAGCCGCCAACCCATTCAAATCGGCCACTGGCTGCACCCCAAAACGCGTCCCGCCGAAAATAAAGCGATCGCCCAGTTTCTGGTTAAGGAAGTACTGTACCTGATCCATCATGCCGGCAAGTTGCGAGCTTACCGCCACGCCGCTGGACTGCGAAAGATTCTGGGTTTGATTGACAAGGGCGCGGGCTTGATTGGCGATGGTGTCGAGTTCATCGAAGCTTTTGTCGTAAATGTTCAATTGCGGCTCAACCTTGCTAATAGAATCCACGAAAGACTGCTTTTTCGTTATAAGGCTGCGCAGATTAAGAATATGGTCGCTTTCAGATAGCGCGTAATCAGCCAGATCCAGGGATTTTTTTCCGGTGGCTAGCTGATTGGAAAGGTTGCCCAACTGCGACTGCACATTCTGAATCTGCAGAATGCTTTGGGTCATTAACCCCAGGCTGCTAATGGTTTGGGTCATCCTTTAATCTCCTAGATCACCTGCTCAAGAATTTGGAACATCTGTTGAATGGTGCTGATAACGTGGGCGGTGGCCGCGTAATTGTTCTGCAACTGGGTCAGCAAGGCCATTTGTTCGTCGATGTTCACCCCGACCGAGCTTTGCAGGCGCTGCTGGTAATCGTCGGCCTGCGTCTGATAAATCTTCGCCTGGTCGCTGATGGTTTTAGTGTTCTGGTTCTGCCGGCTGATGATCGCATCGGTGTAATCGCTGTAGGTAGCGTTGCTGATCGAGAGGCCCGAGGTGGTGATGGTACGCGTGTTGACGTCCATATCCGTAGCCACCGGCGATGCCGCAGCCTGTTTCAGTGTTTTGCTGCCGTCGGCTAAATTGCTGTTAAGGGCAAAGTCGTTGGCCGTCGTGCCGGTGAAAAAAGCATTGGCCTGCTCGCCAGCGCCGGTGGCGGCGCTGTCGTAGGCTATGGCGAAGGTGCCGGCGGCGTTGGTGAACAGATCGACCAGGGTGTTCAACTGCTGCTGCGCTTTATATACGGAAGCTTTTCCGGGATCATTCAGGGTGGCCGCGGAACTACCCTGATCCAGCATGCCGATCAGGGCTTCAATTTTTCCGCCGGTCAGAACATTGGTAACGTTCGAACTTCCAGGATCCATGGTGATGGTACTGCCATCCCAAGTGAAAGTGTTGGGCACCGTATCCAGCAGCGAGACGCCGCCCGGGGTGTAGATGCCAATGGTATTCTGTGCGCGCGGGAAAATCCGGATATTCACCAGCGCCGAAATCTTCTGCACTTCGGCGTCGCGCTGATCGAGAAGGTTGTTCACGGTCGCCTGTTGGCCGTTGCTTTGGGCCGCCACGATCTGCTGGTTCAGCCGGTTGACGTTGTCCAGCGACGTGTTCAACTCGTCCACGGCATCGCTGGTGGCGCTTTTCAGGTTGGTGGTGATTTGGGCGAGGCCGACCGACAGGCGGTTCACCTCGCGCGCCAGGGCCTGGGCCTTGAAAAGCACATCTTGTTGCTGGGTGACGTCTTCCGGTGCCGCCGAAAGCGCCCGCCAGGCGGCGGCGAAATCGTTGAACGCATTGGTCAGCACTGGGCTGTCCTGGCTGGACCCCAGCAGATTTTGAATCTGCTGCAGGTAATCCTTCTGCGTGGAACGCAACCCGCTGTCGCCCAGCGATTGCTGTAGAAGATGCGTCAGGCTGTCGTTGGTGGCGCGGGAATAACCGCTCACCACCACGCCGCCCGAGATCACATCCGAAGTAAGATTGATGGTCTTTTTGGTGAAATCCGGATTTTGGGCGTTACTGATATTTCCCGAAATAACCTGCATGTTCGCCTGAAGTGCGTTCATGCTGGAAAGGGAATTGCCAATGGCGCCAAGCAACGACATGCTGTTTCCTTAATTGCGTCCGGCCATTTATCCGCTTCGGTGAATTAACGGATGATGTTAATCACGTCCTGCAGCATCTGGTCGGCGGTGGTAATGGTACGGGCGTTGGCGGAATAAATGCGCTGCGCCTGGATCATTTTGGTGAACTCGTCGGCGATATCCACGTTCGAGCCTTCCAGGGTGTTCCCGGCAATTTTTCCCGCGCCCACGGTGCCCGGGGCGCCCAAGCGTGGGGTGCCGCTTTGCTCGGTGCGCTGGAATGCGCCGCCCGAGATACGCTGCAGGCTGTTCGGGCTGTTAAACTGCACCAGCGGGATCTGATACAGCGTGCGCGAACTGCCGTTGTCGTAGTTCAGGTGGATGAAGCCGTTGTTGTCGATGCTGAGGTCCTGGAACGAACCGCGCGGGATGCCGTTCTGCTCTAAGCTGGTCACCGACAGGCTGGTGGCGTCGAACTGCGTCACGCCCTGGGCCACGCCGTATTTTCCGAAGTCCAGCGTGATGGTTTGCGAACCGGCGCCGGCGAAGGTTACCGGGAAGCTGGCGGTGGCGAAATGGTTCGGGGCGGCGTCGGCGGGGATGGTGTACAGTGTGCCTACGCCGTCGGTGATAGTGGCGATGGTGCCCGCTACCGTGCCGCCGGTGCCGTCGCCGAACACGAATTTCAGGCGTTGAGTGCTTACAGGATCGCCCGCGTTAACCGTCGTGCCGCCGTAATCGTCGAAATCGGCCGTGGCTGTGCCATCATCGGGCGTCACATCCAGATACCAGGTGTTGGTTTCCAGAGCAGTGCCTTTGGTCCATTGCAGATGCATGGTGTGCTTGGTGCCCAGCGCGTCAAACACCTGCACGGTGGATTCAGGCTCAACCGTGCTGGCGGCGGCGCCTGCCGGAAGATTGGCGGCGTAAGTCAATTTGCTGGTTGCCACGGGATTGTCGAGGAGGGCGGAGATCTGAATGGGCGCGACCTGGGAAGTATCGACCACACCCGCGTTGCTAATTGAATAACCTGTAAGCGCGTAGCCCGAGCTGTTCACCAGCAAGCCGTTCTTGTCCAAGGCAAAATCGCCCTGGCGGGTATAGAAATCTTCGCTGGAGAACGTCGTGGTGCTGTCGGCGTTCACGATCGGCTGGCGCACGTCGAAAAAGCCGGCGCCGCTGATGGCCAATGAGGTGGAAACCTGCGATTGCACCAGGTTGCCCTGCAACCCGTTTTCATACAAAGGCGTGGCGCGCACACCGCCGGGATCGTTCAATTGCAGGTTCGATTGCGTAACCAGGGACTGGAAGTTGGTGTCGATGCGCTTGAAGCCGACGGTTTGGGCGTTGGAAATATTATCGGAAACGTTGCCGATCGCGTTTGATTGGGCGTTCAAACCACCCACGGCGACGGTCAAAGCGGCGAAAAGGGACATGATCAACTCCTTCGGTCGGAACCAAGACGCAAAAACTCTTCCGAAAAGGAGAGCAAAACTTGTGCCAAGCCCTTAAAGGCTTGATCTACAAATGCTTAAGGTGAGGATGTGCCTGGAAAACCACGTCTTCATGGCAGAAATTGCCAGAGTCATTTTTTCAGGGCTGGGCCATGGGCTGTCTTTTCAGCAGCCGCTCACGGTGCACGATATAGAAGCCGGCCAGCACAATAATCCCCGTGCCCAGCCAGGCATGCAGGCTGGGTATATCGCCCCATACCACGAAGCCAATCAACACTGCCCACAGGATGGAGATATAGTTGAACGGGCCAAGAAAAGACGGCGTGCCGAACTTATAGGCGGTCGTCATGAAAAATTGTCCGCAGAATCCCGCGCATCCCAGCAACGCGAACAATATCCAGTCGGAAGGTGTAGGCATTTTCCAGTCCATCAGGGCAAAAGGCAGGCTGAGCAAGGGGGCCAGAATGCTGAACCAGGCCAGGGTGGAAAGAGAGCCGTCTTTGCGTGAAAGCTGGTAGATGCCAAGGGTTCCCACCGCCTGGCACATGGCGCCGGCCACCCCGGCCAGGGCGCCGGGATTGATCGACATGCCGTGGGGCTCGGCAATCAGCAATACGCCGGAAAACCCTGCCAGGACGGCCATCCATAACCCCGGCCCGATAGGCTCTTTCAGCAAAAAGGCCGAAAGCAGGGTGATAAAAATAGGGTTGGTATAGGCCAGCGAAATGGATTCCGCCAAAGGCAGCCGGCTAGCGGCATACACATACAGAAACTGGCAAAGGGTTCCGGTGGCGGCGCGCCAGAAATGGCCGCGGAAGTGTCTCGTCGGAAAAACCTTTAGCCCACCCTGCAAAGCGATGAGCGGAAGAACGGGAAACAGCCCGAAGAAATAGCGGAAGAAAGTGGTTTGAGCGACGGAGTAATCGGCCACCATGTGTTTGGAGAAGGCCGTCATCACCGAAAAGGAAAGCGTGGCAATCAGAATGCACAGAATGCCACGGTGCTTGTCGCTGTGCGGCAAGAAACGGCGCGGCATAAAAATAATCCTTCTTTTCGGTGGTACCTGCGATTCAGGCGGCTTTCGCCTCAGTTTGCAGGGCGGCCTCGGCTACCTCAAGCGTATTTTTGGAAAGATTGGTCGTGCGCAGAATGCGTTCCAGTTCGGCGCGCATCAGCTGGGCGCGGTCTTCCCCATAGTTGCGCCAGCGCGTCAGCGGCTGCAAACGCCGCCCGGCCAGTTGCGGATTGGCCGGGTCGAGGGTCAGTACCGCTTCGGCCAGGAAACGATACCCGGCGCCATCCTTGCGGTGGAAATGGGGCAGATTGGCGCAGAAATTACCCACCAGCGCGTGCACCTTGTTGGGATTGGCAAAAGAGAAGGCCGGGTGTTTGGTAAGGGCCTGAACCTCTTCCACCACCATGGCGCGGTCGCCCAAGGCCTGCAGCGCGAACCATTTATCGACGATCAGATCCTCCCCGCGCCATTTTTCCAGGAAGGCGTTGAAGGCTTCGGTGCGCAAAGGAATTTCGCGATGCGTCAGCACGCCAAGCCCGGCCACGGCGTCGGTCATGTTGCGGGCTTTTTGAATCTGGTCATAGGCGAGGCGGTCGGTTTCCTCTTCCGCCAGCGTGCCAAGATAGGCAAGGCAGGTGTTCTTCAGCCGCCGCAACGCCATGCTGGCGCCGTCAATGGCCAGGGGGTCGGTGGCCTGGGCTTTGTGATAGATGGCCAAAAATTCCTTGCGGAAAGCGCAGGCCATTTCGCGGCGTAGGTCTTCGCGCGCGGCGTGAATGCCGTCAACATCAATCTTTTCGCCATCGCGCAGCATGGCTTGGCCGATCTCGGCCTCGCCTGGAAGAATAAGGGAAAGGGCGGTAAAATCGGGGTCACGCGTGTGGTCGGCCAGCAGGGCGCCAAAGGCCTTGATGAGGCGCGAAGAGTAATCGGGCGGCTGGTTTTTCTGCAGACCTTCCACCCGTTGCAACAATTCCTTGGCGGCCAGTTTTTGCGCGGCATCCCAGCGGTTGAAAAGATCGCCGTCATGCGCCATGAGGAACGCTAGTTCTTCTTCGTTATAACCGTAATCAAGGATCACCGGCGCGGAAAAATGCCGCAGTAACGAGGGCACCGGTTTTTCAGAAATATTTTCGAAAGTGAATTCTTCGCTTTCTTTTGTCAGAACCAGAAGCCGGCTGGCAATGTCCTTGCCGTTTTTGCCCAGCAGACCCGTGGCCACGGGAATGACCATGGGTTTCTTTTCGGACTGATGGGGCGTGGGGGGTGTTTTTTGCGAAAGACGCAGGGAATAAGTACGCGTCTTCTCGTCATAGCTTCCTTCGGCCTTCACCTGCGGCGTGCCGGCCTGGGCATACCACAGCTTGAACTGTTCCTGATCGATTCTATGCCCATTATTGGCTTCGAAAATGGCCTTTGCGAAGTCATCGCAGGTCACCGCCTGGCCGTCGAACCGCGAGAAATAAAGGTCGCTGCCCTTGCGGAAACCCTCGATGCCGAACAGGGTTTGCATCATGCGGATGACTTCCGCGCCTTTTTCATAAACCGTAGTGGTGTAGAAATTATCGATGGTCAGATAACTATCGGGCCGCACCGGATGCGCCATGGGACCGGAATCTTCCAAAAACTGTGCGTTGCGCAGCAGGCGCACCTGGTCAATGCGTTCGGTCACCTCGGAATGCATGTCGCGGCAGAATTCCTGCTCGCGGAATACGGTGAAGCCTTCCTTCAGCGAAAGCTGGAACCAGTCGCGGCAGGTGACACGGTCGCCGCTCCAGTTATGAAAATATTCATGCGCGACCACAGCCTCAATGCTTTGCAGGTCGGCGTCGGTGGCGGTTTCCGGCCGGCCCAGAATGCAGGCGGCGTTGAAAATATTCAGGCCCTTGTTTTCCATCGCGCCTGAATTGAAGAACGCGGTAGCGACGATCATGAACTGGTCGAGGTCGTATTCGCGGCCAAAGCGCTTTTCATCCCATTTCATTGAGGATTTCAGCGAGATCATGGCGTGGCCCAGCTGGTTTTCCTTGCCCGGCTCGCAGTAAATTTCCAGCTTCACCTTACGGTTGCTGGCGGTGGTGAAGCTGTCTTCAATTTTTGCCAGATCGCCGGCCACTAGCGCGAACAGATAGCAGGGCTTGGGGAAAGGGTCTTCCCACTTCACGCGGTGGCGGTTGCCGGCATCTTCGCGTCCCACGCGATTGCCGTTCGACAGCAGCACGGGATATTTCTTTTTATCGGCTTCGATGGTGGTGGTGAATTTGGCCATCACATCGGGCCGGTCGGGATAGAGGGTGATGCGGCGGAAGCCTTCGGCCTCGCATTGCGTGCACAGCATGGGGCCCGAGGCATAAAGCCCTTCCAGCGCGGTGTTGG
>JACQAB010000221.1 GCA_016195205.1 Pseudomonadota bacterium | reverse complement strand
ATGGGCGTGGCCTATCACGGCAAGCCCGTGGTGGCGGAAAAAGCGCCTTTCGCCATTCGCTTTGCCGATCTGCGCGCGGTATTGTTCGCGATGGGCTATCGCAAGGCGGAGATTGGCTCGTAAATTCCCCCTCCCCTTGAGGGAGGGGATAAAGGGGTGGGGTTAAGGGGTTGCGGTTCAGCGTAAATGATTGGGGTTTGAGAAATGTCACGCCCCACCCCACCCCCGGCCCCTCCCCTCCGCCTACGCTAAAGCTTCGGCGGACGGGTTACCCCAGACCCTCCGTAGCCTTGGCGAAGGAGGGCAAGGGGAGGGGAGAAAAAAGGCTACTTCGCTTTCTTCTCTTCGTCCTTCTTCTTTTCTTCCTTCTTCTCGTTTTTTTTCTTCTCGGCCTTCGGCTCCACCGTGTTTACGGCGATGAAGCGCAAGTCGCCCTGCCGGTCAATCAGCATCAGCAAGGGCTTTTTGCTGGACGCTGCATCCTTGGCCATTTTTTCAAGGTCTTTGGGTTCTTTCAGGTCTTTCTGCGCGGCTTCCACGATCAGATCACCCGGGCGGGCGCCTTTGTCGCCCAGCGGGCTGTCATTGCCGACCGAAATGATCACCACGCCCTTGGCGTCTTCATGCAGCTGATAGGTCTGCTTCAGTTGTGCCGTAACTTCAGACACCTTGAGATCCAGCTCGCCAATATAGGTGCTGCGGCTGACAGGGGTGGAGTTCTGTTTCTTCTCCTTGTCCTCGTCGTCCCCGGTATCGGCGGTTTCGGCTTCTTTCATTTCGCCGATCTTTACGTTCAGGCGCACATCTTTATTATCGCGCCACACCACCACCGGCACGGTGCGGTCAATGCTTGTTTCTGCGACGATGCGGGGAAGGTGGCGCATGTCCTGTACTTCCTTGCCGTCGAAGGTAATGATCACGTCACCGGCCTGCACGCCGCCCTTGGCGGCGGGGCTGTCGGATGAAAGGCTGGACACCAGCGCGCCCGCAGCCTTAGGCAGGTTCAGGCTTTTGGCGATTTCTTCCGTCACGTTCTGGATGCGCACGCCCAGCCAGCCGCGCCGGATTTTTCCGGTTTTCTTCAGTTGTTCCACCACGTTCTGCGCCATGGACGAGGGAATGGCGAAGCCAATGCCCACCGACCCGCCCGAGGGCGAGAAAATGGCCGTGGAAATCCCGATCACTTCGCCCTGCAGATTAAACATGGGCCCGCCGGAATTGCCGCGGTTGATGGAGGCGTCGGTTTGAATGTAATCGTCATAGGGGCCGGAATTAATGTCGCGCTGGCGGGCGGAAATAATGCCCTGCGTCACCGTGCCACCCAGGCCAAACGGATTGCCGATCACCACAATCCAGTCGCCCACTTTCATGGTGTCGCTGTCGCCGAACTTTACGTAGGGCAGGGGCTTGGAGTGCTCGACCTTCAGCAGGGCGATGTCGGTTTTTGGATCGCGGCCAATCACCTTGGCTTTTAAATTGGTGTCGTCATGCAGGATGACATTGATTTCGTCGGCATCCTGAATGACGTGGTTGTTCGTCACCACGTAGCCCGAAGGGTCGATCAGGAAGCCGGAGCCCAGCGAAGTGGTTTTACGCTCGCGCGGGGTGGCGTCTTTATCGCTTTCACCCTGGCCTTGGCCCTGACCCCGCTGCTTGTCCATGAAGTCTTTGAAGAATTCATCAAAGCCCGGCGGCATGTTGGGCATATTCGGAATGTCCGGCATTTCGCCGCTGATTACTTTGTCTTTCGTCGTTTGCGTAGTGGAAACGTTCACCACCGCCGGCAGCAGTTTTTCAGCCAGCTTGGAAAAGCCTTCATGCGGAATATCGGGATTGGCGGGCGCGGTAAGGGGCGGCGGGGTTGGATCGGCGGCAAAGGCCTGGCCGGCGCAAAACGCAACGGTAAGAGCGAAAGCGAAAAAGGTGCGCAGAAGCTTCATCGTGTGATCCATGTGATTCAGGGGAGTCCCCAGTTTGCACGCCAGAGTGTGGCAAGGCTATGGCGAATGTTAACGAAAAACATAAGGCGCGAGAACATTTTATTTCCCCTCCCGAAGGGAGGGGGCTGATTACTTTATTCTGCTCTGTCCGAAATACTGAAAAAAGCTTCCCTCGGGCGCAAGAACGAAAGAGGTGTCTTTCCCCGCCAGCGTGCTGCGATAGGCCTGCAGGCTGCGATAGAAGGCGTAAAACTGCGGGTCCCGGCCGGAAGCCTGGGCTACCAGGTGCAAGGCTTCCTGGTCACCCTCGCCGCGGGTGATTTCCGCCTGT
>JACQAB010000220.1 GCA_016195205.1 Pseudomonadota bacterium | reverse complement strand
GGTTGGGTTGGATAAAATCCTCACCACCCTCTACGCCCCGCAGGCGTGGTTCATGGCGCTGCCGCCGTATCTTTCCTATACGGTGATCGGCCTCATTATCATGACGCTGCTGGGTTGCGCGGGATTCATTCTGGCGCGGCTGGGCTATAAGCCGCTGTGGGCGTTGCTGCTGCTGGTGCCGACGGTGAACGTGATCGCGGTATGGGTGCTGGCGTACCGGAAGTTTCCACGAGAACTTTCGTAACGTTTACAGGGTAGGCGGAAGCCTTTACAGTGCCCGGATGATTTCAGAGGAGGCATGATTGGTTCCGGATATCGCCATCAGACAACCTGTTATCGATAAGCGCGCGGCGGCCGGGCGGACTTTTTTGAAAAGCCATGCCGGAGAACTTCCACAACTTTTTTTGCCCGCGGGAAATCTTGCCTGCGCCATCGGCTTTAATCCGCCTGGTCTTGCGCTGGTGGCAGCCATGACCGAAGGCTGCGATTACAAGCTTGGCGATATTCCCAAAATTGGTTACACGTTCGAGCCGGCGCTTGAGGAAATCATTCAGGCAAGGCAATCGGAACACCCGGATACAGTGCACAGACAGCCTGGGCCCTACGGCACAATAATCACTTTTAAGAAAGCCCCCATCCCCGTCATCTGAACCTATGACGGGTTGATAAATTTAAGACCACAATTCATCGGCCAGCGGGTAGAGGTATTTCTCTTCCTTGTCGATGCGTTCTTTCAGCAAGCCGAAAAGCTGGAGGGTCTGCGCCCGGAAAATGGCGGCGCGGTCCTGAATCGCCTGGCTGGAAGACCAGACGCCGATGTATTCTTTATAGGCCTGCGCCAGGTGCCCCATCTCGTTCATGTATTCCTGCGACAAGGCGCGGGCCTTGGCGCTGTAAGACTTCGCCAACTCAGGATAAAGCGCCTTGTCTTCCAGGGCCAGATGAACGGTGAGCACCCGCGTCAAATCGGAGAGTATCTGGTGAACTTCTTTGGCTTCCGCGCCGGAGGGCAGGGAAGGAAGTTGCGCCTCGATCTGTCCGGCCAGCTTGAGGATTTCCAGGTGTTGGCGGTGAAGGGATTCGGTGACGGACATGTGGGGAAAAATTCAGGAAACTACGGATGACTCACATTATTTTGCAGAATCAGTTTAAAAGCAACGGCTTCAAAGTTGGCTTTGAAACGTATTTATTGTCGGAAAGCCTTTAACGGCTGGCCTGCCGGAAATTCCCGCGCGAGAAATAGGCTTTAAAACCTATGCGAATGTGAAACACACGTTGGCGCCTTCCGTGCAGCGCTTTGTGTGCCGCGCGGCCTCCCTCAAAGCCTTGTGGGCGATGGACAGGAAAACCGGCCCTTCCGAACCGCGCGGGCGATGAATCTCCGCATGCATGCGCAGTTGGGTGATCGTGGCGAGGTTTGCCTTAACTGTTTCCAGGAAATCTTCCATCGGGATGGGGCGGCCAGGCACGGCCCAATCCACCATCCGCTCTGAATCAGAGACATGCGCCGATCGAATAAGGGCTGAAGTATCAAACAGGTTTTGTTCAAGGAGTTTGGCAGTCGCCGCAGATACAGGGTGTTGGTTTGTCCGTGCATATGTTTGAACGGCCCGGCCGGCGAGCCGGAAGAGCATCGCAATGTCATCTCTGCGCACGATAAATTGCAGTGCTGAGCGTCCGACCCCCTGTTCATCCATGCGGCTGGAAAGGGTAGACACCAGTTCGGCATACTGTTGCGCTTCGGTTGGTTTAGCGGCGGTTTTTCTAGCGGCTTTGGCCATGGAAATCTCCTGAAAAATTCATTGAATGTGGCGTGAGAACAGCATTTTTTTTCGCAGGGGTCAATGTAAAAGCAGGCAGAATTTTTGTCGCCGCTTTATGGTTAACGACGGAAGATTTTAAAAATGAAAAGCGTTAGGATTCAGACCCATTAAAAACAAATCTTTCCGATGTCATCCCGGCCAAGGGCGCTTTAGCGCCCGCGAGCCGGGATCCCATTTATTAAAAACCACATGGGATCCCGGGTCTCCGGGCTCGTTCCACGCGCCCCTCGCCCGGGATGACACGTTTCTAATGAGTCCGGAGTCTAGCTCTTGAATTTATTGCTGGAAGGGAACCCCTTGGGTGCGAGGCGGCCGGCCTGGGCGCGCGCGCCGATCCAGTCTTTGATGTCGTCAAAGCGGTATTCGCGGCCCTTGTTCCGGCAGACGAGGCCGTCTTTCAGGTTGAAAGAAGTGACATCGGAAAGCCCGCCGTCCTTGTATTTCTGCAAGATCACGCCGCGCCCACGCGTCATTTCCGGAATTTCGGCGGCTTTGAAAATCACCAGCTTACGGTTGTCGCCGATCACCGCCGCATGGTCGCCTGCCAGCACGGCGCAGGTCACGGCGTGTTCGGGCGCTCCCACATTCAGCACCTGCTTGCCGCTTTTGGTTTGGGCCAGCACGTCATCTGCTTTCACCACAAAGCCGCGGCCATCCGATGAAGCGGTGATAAATTTCTGCCCAGGCTTATACACGCCCATATAAACCGCCTGCGCTTCCTGCGGCAGGTCGACCATCAGCCGCAGCGGCTCGCCAAAGCCGCGGCCGCGCGGAATTTTATCGCCGCCCAGGGTATAGAATTTTCCGTTGCCGGCGAAGATAAGGATTTTGTCGGTAGTTTCGGCTTCCAGCGCCAAAGCGTGTTCGTCGCCTTCCTTCACGGAAATGGACGAGGGATCAAGCCCGTGGCCGCGCATGGCGCGGATCCAGCCTTTGTCGGACAGCAGAACGGTGATCGGCTCGCGTTCCACCATGGCATCCACCGATACTTCCGCCACGGCGGGGGCCGAGGCAAAGCCGGTGCGGCGCGTGTCGCCCGCCTTTTTGCCGAATTTTTCCTTGATCACCGCGATTTCATCGCCAATTTTCTTCCAGCGCAGCGCCTCATTGGACAGAAGTTTTTTCAACCCACCGCGTTCCTCGCTTAAGCGCTTTTCCTCGCCCTTGATTTCCATTTCCTCCAGCTTGCGCAAACTGCGCAGGCGCATGTTAAGGATGGCTTCGGCCTGCACGTCGGTCAGGCGGAAGGTTTTCATGATCACCGGCTTGGGCTCATCCTCGGTGCGGATGATTTTGATGAGCTTGTCGAGATTCAGGTAAGCCACCAGGAACCCGGCCAGCACTTCCAGCCGGTTTTCAATCTGTGCCAGCCGGTATTTCGAGCGGCGCAATAAAACATCGTGCCGGTGATCCAGGAACGCCTGCAAAAGCTCGCGCAGATTCATCACGCGCGGAATGCCCTTGCCGTCCAGCACGTTGAGGTTCACCGAAAACCGCGTTTCCAGATCGCACAGGCGGAACAGCGATTCCATCAGCATTTCCGGTTCCACGTTGCGGCTTTTGGGAACCAGCACCAGGCGGATGTCTTCCGTGGATTCATCGCGCACGTCATCCAGCAGCGGCAGCTTGCGCGCGTTGATCAGCTCGGCGATTTTTTCAATCAACCGGCTTTTCTGCACCTGATAGGGAATTTCGGTGACGATAATCTGGAACATGCCCTGGCCCAGCTTCTCGGCCTCCCAGCGCGCGCGCAGGCGCAAAGAACCACGCCCGCTGCGATAGGCTTCCTTGATCGCGGCGGCTTCCTCCACAATAATTCCGCCCGTGGGGAAGTCAGGTCCTGGCATGAAGCCCAGCAATTTGTCGAAGGTCGATTGCGGAAAGTGGATGAGGTGCAAAAGCGCATCGCAAATTTCAGAAATATTATGCGGCGGAATGCTGGTGGCCATGCCCACGGCGATGCCGCTGGCGCCATTCGCCAGAAGATTGGGAAAGGCCGCCGGCAGCACGGTGGGCTCATTCCCGCCGCCGTCGTAAGT
>JACQAB010000219.1 GCA_016195205.1 Pseudomonadota bacterium | reverse complement strand
GGCCCCGAGATACCTATAAAAATGATAGAAAAGTATCCGGTTGCAGAACACTTTATAAAGGAATGGGCGCCGAATTATGAATTTTTTATTCGTGCTGCGCTATTTCTGGTAGGCACCGGTGCAGCGCACCGTAAAAGAATAACCAGAAGCTGGAGATGGGCAAAACAATTCACTCAAAAAAGATCAAAGTCAGCAAGAAAAAAACTATTCCGATTTAGAATACGAACATATAGAATTAAGCTTGCAGCAAAAGATTCTTTATCCAGGAAGAAAAAAGCAGGCAGACGGATATATTTTATTCTGCGTTATCGACTTATCAAAGGACAGTGGCCTACGCGTATCCGAAGAAGACCGCCTAGCCTTGACCAATAATTAAGAATCCAAAGTTGCTAGCTTTGGTCCACTTGGCACTTTAGATTGGATCTTCTCTCTAGCGGGATTAAAACCCATAACATCTCTATATGTTTTCTTAAATTGTTCAACGATGTAGGCTCCTGTGCCTATTGCCGCACCGGCAAAACCTACAGTCATTAGACCTATAGTTATCTTATCTACAGTTGTCATGATGAGTATCTCCAAGCCACACGATGATCTAAGATAAGAGTATGTGGTTCCAAATTTCAATCCCTTAATACTTTCATTCTGTAAAACCAGCACAAACCGCACTTCCCGTCTGCTGTAAAAGCCGTAGTCCAAAAGATCATCCTATAAAACCAGCTTAAATCACTTCACGCCTGTAAAAGCCGGAAGCTGATTTTTCCGGCGCGATCCAGCGCGCAATCGCTTACCTCGCCGTAAAACGCCTTGGGCTGGCCAAGGGCCATGGCCCATTTCTGGTTGCCGAAGTCGTAATGCCACCACTCTTCATTATCCAGGCTGAATCCCGCGTCTTTCATGGCCGTGAACAACAGGCGGCGATTGTCGCGGATGCGCGCGTCGCGCCCGGCTTCCTCGAAATAGCGCAGATGCGCCTCCACCCCGAAGTGATCGAAGCCGGTGCCCATGGGCAGGTCGTTTCCTTCCGCATCACACAGCGTTAGATCCACCGAGCCGCCCGTGGCGTGTGGCGGAATGCGCTGCGGATCATCGGCGGGCGTCACATACAACCCCACTTCACGGGCTAAACGCGCTTCATCCCAGCCGGGATTTTCGCGCTTCAGGCGGTTGGAATAATCCGTGTAAATCGCGTGCTGCACGTCGCGCGGGCGCCAGGCATCCCATATTTTAAAGCGCAAACCGTGCGTTTTAAGCGCCTGGGCTTCAATATCTTTCAACAAGCGCGCCAGGCCTTCGCGCATGAAAAGATGCGGCGATTTGGCCGTGCCGCTTTTGAAATACATGGGCTCGGCGATCAACCCCGCCCGCGCGACTTCCACCATCGGATCGGAATTCTCGACGATGGGAATGGATTGATAACGGATGTTTGTCACGGCTTTGCGGGCTCGAATTCCGGCATGCGCAGATCGCGCGGATGCGCCTGCAGCAGGTCAAGCCACGGCGTCAGCACCGTGTTGATCATGCGGGTGATGCGGCCCAACTGCTGCATATCGGCGCCCAACCCGCCCAGGCGGTCCAATAGTTTGAAAATCTTTTTAGCCGTGGATTCCGGCTCGGGGAATGTTCGCAGCAGCACGTCATCGTCTTCCTTCACGCCCAACAGGCTTTTGCTGTAACGAATGGCCTCATACAGCCCGCCGATACCGTCAACCAGGCCCAAAGCCACCGCTTGCTGCCCCGTCCAGACACGACCTTTGGCAATTTCTTCCACGTAATCCGGATCAAGTTCGCGGCCATTGGCCACCGTGATTTTAAAGGCGTCATAGGTTTCGCCCACCAGCGCATCAACCTTTGCGCGCTGCTCGGGCGTGAAAGGCGCGGTGATGGTCCACAAATCGGCGTTCGCGCCGCGCGTGATCATGCCCCAATGAATACCAAGCTTGTCCCAAATTTCCGTGCCGGCCATTTTTCCGGCGATCACGCCGATGGAACCGGTCAGCGTGGCGGGATCGGCGAAAATCATATCGGCCTGCGAGGCCACCCAATAGGCGCCCGAACCTGCCACCCCGCCCATCGACACCACCACTGGCACGCCCGAATTTTCGGCGACTTCCACCGCGCGGCGAATGCTTTCGGAGGCCACGGCCGAACCGCCCGGGCTGTCAAGGCGCAGCAGAATGGCCTCAACCTCCTTGTCTTCCACCGCGTCCTGGATGGCGGGCACGATTTTATCGGCGGAAATAAGGGAACCCCCGCCGCTCGGCACGCCTTCGGCGTCTTGAACAATATCCCCCACGCCGTGGATATAGGCGATGACCGGAAATTTTTTGCCTTTGTCTTCCTTGCGTATTTCGGCGCGGCGGAAGCTCAAATAATCATCAGCCTTGACGATTTTCGATTTCGCGCCTCGGGTTTTCAATTCGTGATCCTCGATTTCATCCAGATAGCCGATATGATCGATCAAATGCGCCTGCAGCGCGGTTTGCGCGGAAAGCGGCGCCTGGTCGATCAGGCGGTCCAGGGCCAACGGCACCAGTTGCCGGTCACGGAAAAGATCTTCATGCGTCTGCAGGGAAATATCGTCCAGCAGCGCATTCAGCATTTCGGCGTTGGCGGGGGTGAAATTGTTTTTGGTCAGCATGTCCATCGCGCTTTTATATTCGCGGCGATGTAGGAAATCGGCCTGCGCGCCGATTTTGCCCAGCGCCTCTTTCATAAAGGGCATTTGCGCGGCCTGCCCGGTAATGCCCACCAGGCCCAGCGGCTGAAGCCAGATTTGCTTAAAAGCCGAAGCCAGGTAATAGGCATGGTCGCCCGGACCGAATTCGCCAAAACTGGTGGAAAAGGCATAGGTGCGCTTGCCGGCATCGCGCAGGCGGAAAATGGCGCCGCGCAATTCCTGTACAACCGCCAGCGAAGCCGCCTTGCCGCGAAAATTGCCGATGACGGTTTTCACGCGTGGGTCTTTCCGCGCCAGATCCAATGCGGCAAGCATTTCACGCAGGTCCATGTCACCGCCCTTGTGCAGAAGATCCAACGCTCCGCCCTCGGCCTTCTCGCGGACTTCTTTGGTGAAATCCAGCGACAGGATGATTTTTTTAGGCAATTTGGGCGGCTCATGGAACGCCACAAGCGCGAAACCGCCGGCAACCGACAGCGTCACCAGAAGCCCCAAACCGGCGAAGATGAAGACAAAAACCTTTAATATCCTTTTCATACCACCAGATTTAGCGTAGTTGCCACGCCCTGGCGAGATACTTTAATCCTTGCGCAAGGAAGTGTTATGCCAATATTTACGCTCTTTTGATACATGGATAGCGGATCATTTCCCATGCGCCTCAAACTGCTTCCCCTCCCCGCCACTCTGGCGTTGCTTTTCACGCTTCTGACCTTTGCGCCCGTCTCGGCCGCGGCTCAGGGCATTGAAGGCGCGATGCGCATGGCCTCGGGCTATGGCAACAGCCAGGACCAGAAAAATTTACAGGATTTTTATGCCCTGCGCCGTTACACCCCCGCCTGGCAGCTGGAACAGGCCGGCCCCCAGGGCACCAAAGACTTCGTGCAATACATCCGCTTCCTTTTGCATGAGCACGGGTTGAACGACGAACGCTACCCGCTTGATCTGTTTCAACAGCAGGTGAATGCACGCGCCGTGGCGGAAGCCGATGTGCTGGCGTCTTTCATTATCCTGAAAATCGCCAAAAGCCTTTCGGGACAAGACCCCATTCCCCGTTCCGATCCCGATCACATCTGGCCGCTGCGCCGTGCGCCCATCGATTTGCCCCGCGGGCTGGAAAGCGCGGTGGAGCGCCGCATCGTGCCGCAGTTTCTGGAAGGGCTTGCCCCCCATCACACGCAATACCAGAAGCTAAGGGAGGCGCTGGCCAACTACCGCGCCATCGAGGACAAGGGCGGATGGATCAAGCTGATACCGGGCTATCGCCTCGCGCGCGGGCAGGACTCGCCGCAAGTGCCGCTGCTGGAACAGCGTCTGGCGCAGGAAGGCTATTACCCGTTCGAGATGGTGGATTACCGCAATCCGCATTACAGCGAGGCTTTGGGCCATGCCGTCACCGCCTTCCAACAGGCGCATGGCCTGATCATGGACGGCAACGTGGGTTCACAAACCCTGCTGGCGCTGAACACGGGCGCGAGCGAACGCATTGACGAAATCCGCGCCAATCTTGCGCGGCTGCGCGTGACGCCGCCCGAAGCCTGGGAAGGCATCATCATCAACATTCCGTCTTTCCGCCTGCTGCTGTACCACGGTGGCGAGCAGATTTACCAGGCCCCCGTCGTGGTGGGCCGCCCCGACCGCGCCAGCCCGCTGGTGGTCAGCACGGTCAGCGACCTGATCATCAACCCCGCCTGGTATGTGCCGGGAAGCATCGCCGAGAAAGACATTCTGCCCAAGCTGCGTGAAAATCCGAATTACCTGGAAGAAGCCGGGCTGGAAGGCCCTGAAAACGCGGCCGAGCTGGATGGCGCCAGCTCGGGCCAGTTCTGGCAAAGGCCGGGGCCCGACAATTCGTTGGGGCGCATCAAGTTCAATTTCGTCAACCGCTTCGGCGTTTACCTGCACGGCACCCCGCATGTGGAATTGTTCGATCGCGATGACCGGCGTCAAAGCTCGGGTTGCATCCGCCTGAAAAAGCCGGAAGAGCTGGCCGAAATCCTGATGGGCAATAGCCCCGACTGGAACGAGGCGCGCCTGCAGGAGCGCATCGACACCATGAAAACCATGCATGTCCCGCCGCGCATCAAAATGCCCATCAAGCTGCTGTATTGGACGGTGATGATGAACAGCCAGAACCACGTCGAATTCTATAACGACGTCTACCAGCTGGATGATCCGTGGCTGGAGTTTTAACAATTGTCACTCCAGCGAATGCTGGAGTCCATGGCAACCACCTCTCACCCCGATAGGTTTCTGCCATGGATGCCAGCATTCGCTGGCATGACGCGCCTGTTTGTTGGTTAACGAAAGTAATTAGCGATAGACAGGCTTTCCGCCGCCTCTCTATAATGCGCCCGCATTTAAAAGGACGCATTTTATGGCGCTTATAGTTGCAAAATTCGGCGGCAAGTCGGTAGGCAGGCCCGACCATCCGCATTACCCGGCCCTTGCTGAAAAAATGGGCCAGGAGCTTCGTAAAGGCCATCAGGTTGTCGTGGTGCCTTCCGCCATGGATGGCGAAACCGCCCGGCTGATCGGCATTTATCGCAATCGTACCGGCCAAAACCCCACCCGAGATCTTGATCTTTATGACGCCTTAATTGCAACAGGTGAGCAGGTAAGCGGCGCGAAGTTTGCCCAGGCCCTGCGCGATGCTTCCTACCGCGCCAATTTTCTTGATCCGCGCGATACCGTTCAAACCGATGGCAATCACGGCATGGCGGCCATTAAAAAAATTGATGCCGCCGCCATCAGAAAAGAACTTCAGCAAAACGGCGTGGTGGTTGCCGGCGCTTTTTATGGCCGCGGCCCGAAAGGAAAAATCACCACAGGCGGCCGTGGCGCTTCCGATACCTGGGCGGTGGAATATGGCATTGCCATGAAGGCGGATCGTGTTGACATCTATACCGACACTGGCGGCCTTTATACCGCCGATCCAAAAATTGTCGGCGCGGATGTCGTTAAAAAAATTGATCGTCTCCAGCACGATCTGGCCTTCGCCCTGGCCAGCGCGGGTGGAAAATTCCACCCGCCCGCCATTAAAAGAG
>JACQAB010000225.1 GCA_016195205.1 Pseudomonadota bacterium | reverse complement strand
GATCGGAAAAGCTTCCGGAAAATCGGTGCGTCTGGAAGGGTTGATCCGCCGCAAGGCTTCCGAAAGCCAGGGAAGGCTGAACCGCGCGGCGCGAAAGCAGAACGTGGCGGGGGCTTTTGCCGTGCCGGATCGCGAGCGCGCCGCTTTGGCCGGGTGCGCCGTGCTTTTGGTGGATGATGTGCTGACCACAGGCGCCACCGCCAATGCCTGCGCCCGCACTCTACTGAAGACCGGGGTGAAAGAGGTGCGGGTACTGGCGCTGGCGCGGGTGAAGAAAGCGGAGTAGGCTATAGGCACTGGGCCCTAGGTTTTAGGAATTAAAAAATGAGAAGTTTGTGCTATATATATTTCCCTAATGCCTAAGGCCTAAAACCTAATGCCTGCTAAAGTCACCGTCTATTCCGGCCCGAATTGCCCTTATTGCAACCGCGCCAAGGCGCTGCTGAGAAGCAAGGGCGTGGCGTTCGAGGAGTTCAACGTGCGCGCCGACGCGCAGAAATTCGACGAGATGCTGGCCAAAAGCGGCGGGCGCAAAACCATTCCGCAAATCTTCATCAACGGCGCGCATGTCGGCGGGTGTGATGACCTTCACGCGCTGAACAGCGCCGGAAAACTGGACGCGATGCTTAAATGACATTCGTTGCCGCTTGCGCCCAAATGCGTTCCACGCCCGATGTTCAGGAAAACCTGAACGCCGCGGAGGCGCTGATCCGCGAAGCCAAAAACAAAGGCGCGGCGCTGGTGGTGCTGCCGGAAAACGCCACCTCGATCGCGCAAGACAAGGCGATGAAGCTAAAAAACGCTTTTCCGGAAAATGAACATCCGGCGGGGCCGTTTTTTTCAAAACTGGCGAAGGAGCTGGGCATTTTTTTGGTGGCGGGCAGTATTTCCATCCGCCTGGGGCCCGAGAAAATTGCTAATCGTTCGCTGTTGTTCGGGCCCGACGGCGCGCGGATGGCGGGCTATGATAAAATCCATTTGTATGACGCGGCCCCAGCGGAAGGCGAAATGTATAAAGAGTCGGAATTGATCGTGCCGGGCGGCAGGGCGGTGCTGGCGCCAACGCCTCTGGCTAAAATCGGGCTGACTATTTGCTATGACATGCGCTTTCCGGAATTGTACCGCAAACTGGCCGGAGCGGGCGCGGAGATCATCACCGTGCCTTCCGCCTTCACCGTGCCCACCGGCAAGGCGCATTGGCATGTGCTGCTGCGCGCGCGGGCGATTGAAACCGGATGTTTTATTCTGGCAGCGGCGCAGGGCGGCGCGCATCCAAGCGGCCGCGCCACCTATGGCCATAGTTTAATGATTAGCCCATGGGGTGAAATCCTGGCCGAAGCCGGGGAAGAGCCGAGCATGATCACCGCCGAAATCGATTTGGCGCAGGTGGTTGAGGCGCGGCGCAAAATTCCCAACCTGCAGCATGCGCGGGAATTTGAAGGGCCTTGGATTCAGTAAAAAATGTCATGCCAGCGAAGGCTGGGATGACTATTCTTGGGGATGAGCCGCGCTTAAAAAATAATCCACCTCCACATCGGCGGCATCCAGCGAAAAACGCCCCGAAAGCGGGCTGAAACGCACGCCGCAAATATCGCGCACCGTTAGGTCTTCCGCTTTAACCATGTTCGAAAGCTCGGACGGGCGGATGAATTTGGCGAAAGAATGCGTGCCGCGCGGAATCCAGCGTAGCACATATTCCGCGCCGACAATCGTGAACAGAAAGCCTTTCGGCGTGCGGTTGGGGGTGGAGAAGATGAGCAGGCCTTTTTTATCCATCGCCTTCGCGCAATTTTTCACGAAATGCGCCGGGTCGTTCACATGCTCGATCACTTCCAGCGAGACAACCACGTCAAATTTTTCTTTTTCTTCCTCGATGCTGCCCTGGCGGTAAGAAAGACCGGCCGCGCCCTTGCCATGCACGCGCGCCGCTTCAATGAGTTCCGCGCTGGCATCAAGGCCGGTGACCTTCGCGCCTTCTTTCGCCAAAGCTTCCGCCACCAACCCCGCGCCGCAGCCACGGAAGAACGGGACATGAGTGCTCAGTTTTCAGTGCTCAGTGCTCAGTAAATAGATTTTTCTGAGCACTGACAACTGAGCACTGAGCACTTTTTGCTTTGCAGCTACGGCTAAAATAGATATGAGATAGTAATGAGCACTCTTGTTCTCAAATTCGGCGGCACCTCGATGGCCGATCCGGCCCGCATCCGCAAAGCAGCGGAAAAGGTGGCGGCCGAGGTCAAGCGCGGCCACAAGGTGGTGGTGGCGGTTTCGGCCATGGCCGGGGTCACCAACCAGTTGGTGGAATATTGCCGCGCCATCGCCGAAATTTACGATCCTTCGGAATATGACGTGGTCGCTGCCTCGGGCGAACAGGTGACCAGCGGGCTGATGGCCATGGCGCTGCAGCAGCTGGGCGTGGAGGCGGAAAGCCTGCAGGGTTGGCAGATTCCCATCACCACCACCAGCGCGCATGAAAAGGCGCGCATCGACAACATCGATACCGAAAAGCTGAAAAGCTATTTCAAGCGCAAGGTGGTGCCAGTGGTGCCGGGCTTTCAGGGCGTGACGCGCGACGGGCGCATCACTACGCTGGGCCGCGGCGGTTCCGACACCTCGGCGGTGGCGTTGGCCGCGGCGCTGAAGGCCGACCGCTGCGATATTTATACCGATGTCGACGGCGTTTACACCAGCGACCCGCGCCTAGTGAAAAAAGCGCGCAAGATTCCCAGCATCGCCTATGAAGAAATGCTGGAACTGGCCTCGCTGGGCGCCAAAATCCTGCAAACGCGCTCGGTGGAACTGGCCATGAATTACAACGTGCCGGTGCAGGTGCTTTCCAGCTTCGGCGATGCGGTGGGAAGCGACATGCCGGGAACCCTTTTGAAAGCGGAGGATGAGATGATGGAGAAACAACTGGTGACGGGCCTGGCGCACAGCCGCGACGAGGCCAAAATCACTCTCACCGCCATGGCTGACCGGCCGGGCATTTCGGCCGCCGTTTTTGGGCCTTTGGCCGAGGCCAACATCAACGTCGACATGATCGTGCAGGGCGCCAGCCAGGACGGCGATGCCGCCGACATGACCTTCACCGTGCCGCGCGCCGATCTGCCGCGCACCCTTGAAGCGCTGAACAAGAACCAGGATAAAATCGGCTTTAAAAGAATCATTTCCAGCGCCGATGTGGCCAAGGTGTCTGTCGTCGGCGTGGGCATGCGCAGCCACGCCGGCGTCGCGCAGATGATGTTCAAGGCGCTGGCCGACAAGGGCATCAACATTCAGGCCATCGCTACGTCGGAAATTAAAATCAGCGTGCTGATTGAAGAGTCGTATACCGAACTCGCCCTGCGCAGCCTGCATAAGGTGTATGGCCTTGACAGCTAACAAACAGATACGCTTACCCAAGCGAAGGCTGGGGTCCAGAGCCCAACAGCATGGTTTGTGGCCCTGGATGCCAGCTTTCGCTGGCATGACGTTGAAAATTTTTGGAGAAAAACTGAAATGCCTTCCGTTTTGATTACCGGCGCTAACCGTGGACTCGGACTTGAATTCGTAAGGCAATATCTTGCGGAAGGGTGGAACGTTCACGCCTGTGCCCGGCATCTCAGCTCTGAATTTCAGGTTTTAGCCAAGAAGTTCGGTACGCTTTCCATTCATGTGCTGGATGTGACGGATCACGCCGCCGTCACGGCGCTGGCGAAACAGCTAAGCGCCGCGCCGCTGGATGTGCTGATCAACAATGCCGGCATTTATGGGCCTGACGATAATTTTTCGGGCACGGGGCAGAACCTGGCCTCGATGGATTACGATCTGTGGCGCAAGGTGTTCGAGGTCAACACCCTGGCGCCTTATAAGGTGACGCAAAGCTTCGCGCCGCATCTGGAAAAAGGTGGCCAGAAAAAAGTGGTGATGCTGACCAGTGAAATGGGCTCGATCTCGGAAATGAAAGATTCCGGTATGGCTTCCACCTGCTATCAAACCAGCAAGGCGGCGCTGAACATGGAAGGCGTGTCGCTGGCGGCCGAGTTGAAAGCCAAAGGCATTGCCGTGCTGCTGTTGCATCCGGGCTGGGTAAAGACTGATATGGGCGGTCAGGGCGCGCCGCTGTCGCCCAAAGAAAGCATCAAAGGCCTGCGCAAGGTGATCGCCAATTCCAACCTGCGGGATACCGGCAGCTATCGTGATTACGCGGGCCGGAAACTGGAGTGGTAATGGGAAACCCCATCAACATCCGCCGCGCCGAAAGCAAGGATGCCGGACTCATTGTGCAACTTATCCGTGAGTTGGCGGAATATGAAAAGCTGAGCCACGAAGTGGTCGCCACAGAGGAAGATATCTGCGCCCAGCTTTTCAACCCCGCGCCGGTGGCTTTCGCCCTGATTGCTGGGTTAAACAACAAGCCCGTCGGGTTCTGTGTTTACTTCCGCAATTTTTCCACCTTCCTGGCCCGGCCTGGCCTGTATATTGAAGACCTCTATGTGCGGCCCGAGGTTCGCGGCCAGGGCGTGGGCAAAAAGCTGTTGCAGGAACTGGTGCGCATTGCCAAGGAAAACAACTATGGCCGCGTGACCTGGTCGGCGCTGAACTGGAACACCCCGGCGATCAATTTTTATAAAAGTCTTGGGGCTAAACCGATGAAAGAATGGCTTTCCTTCCGCCTGGCCGAGGCGGGTTTTGATAAGGTTCTAAAGAATTAGAATTACAAGCTTACCGCTCAAGTCTGGCTGCTTCGTCGTAAAGGACCAGAAGACGTGCATCCAGTTCGGCCCGCGCCCGTGCCATGCGGCGTTTAATGGCTACGTCTGATAATGGGTGAAAGTAATCGTGCGCCCGCACCGCCAGTTCCGTGAAGGCAGCTCTTAACTTGGTTCTCAAAGGATGTGCCATGATTATGCTCTCTGGGTTATGGTTCCAGTCTATCCCTGATGATAAAAGAGGGGAAGATTTTAATTGTGTGGAAGAAACGGGCTGTTTAATCCTTAATCCATGAATTCCAAACCTTACTTCCAACACCTCTGGCAGCGCGGCTGCGATTATCTGGGCGCCCCGAAAGCCATCATGGGCGGCGCGATGACCTGGGTGTCGGAACGCCACCTGGTGTCGGCGCTGTCGAATGCCGGGGCCTTCGGGGTGCTGGCCTGCGGCGCCATGAAGCCCGACATGCTGCGCGCCGAAATCCAGGAAACAAAAAAACTCACGCAAAAACCCTTCGGCGTGAATCTGATCGTGATGCATCCGGAGTTGGAAGCGCTGGCGCAGGTCTGCGTCGATGAAAAAGTGCCGCATGTGGTGCTGGCGGGCGGCTTGCCGCCGGCGGCGGTGGTTTCGAAACTGAAAGCAGGCGGCACGAAAGTCATGGCCTTCGCCCCGGCGCTGGTCATCGCCAAAAAACTGCTGCGCTCGAACATCGATGCGCTGGTGATTGAAGGCTCGGAGGCTGGCGGGCATATCGGCCCGGTCAGCACTTTCGTTCTGGCGCAGGAGATTCTGCCTGAAATAAAAGACGTGCCGGTTTTCGCGGCGGGCGGCATCGGACGGGGCGAGGGGATTCTGGCCCTGCTGGAAATGGGGGCGGCGGGCGTGCAACTCGGCACTCGTTTCGTATGCGCAAAGGAATGCATCGCCCATGCCAAATTCAAGCAGGCCTTTATTCGCGGCGCGGCGCGTGACGCCCAGCCCTCGGTGCAGCTTGATCCGCGCTTTCCGGTCATTCCGGTGCGCGCGCTGATGAATAACGGCACCCGCCATTTCACCGAAAAGCAGCGCGAGGTGATGTCGCGGTTTGAAACCGGCGCGGTAGAACAAAAAGCCGCCCAGCTTGAGATCGAACATTTCTGGGCTGGAGCCCTGCGCCGCGCGGTGATGGAAGGCGACGTGGCCGAAGGTTCGCTGATGGCCGGGCAAAGCGTGGGCATGGTCGATAAAGAGCAGCCCGTTACCGTGATCTTGGACGAGCTGATTGGTCAGGCCTTGGCCGCACTCGAAAAGCGCAACCTTCCCAAATAAGGCATAGGGGTTGAAAATTTTTCTTGGCGAAAACCAACTTGGTTTTCATAATGGCAGGGCGTATTGCCTTTAAGCCTTTTTGACCGTCTTTTTTGCCCTGAGTCGTCCGTGAGCAGCCAGTCGCCCCCTCCGCCCATCAATCCTGATGAAAAAAGCCAGGAAAATCTTGCAGGTGCGGCCTCGGCCCGGGCGCTGGAAGAAGTTTCCGAAGCCTTGAACGGATTGAAAGAACTCGCCGCCCGCGTGCACCCGCCCATGGCGCGCCCGCGCACCGAAACCCGCGAAGACCTTTCCCAAGAGCAACTCTCTCTCGAACTGCCGCAAGCCTCCGTGCCGCCGCCCGTCAAGATATCGCGCCGCCCGCGCGTGGGCGACACGCTGCGCGAAGTGCGCGAAAGCGCGGGCTTCACCCTGGAAGACGTGGCCGAAGAGGTGAAGATCAAGCTCATCTATCTGCAGGCGATTGAGGAAGGACGCTATGGCGATCTGCCCTCGCGCACCTATGCGGTGGGTTTCGTGCGCGCCTATGCGCAGGCGCTTGGCTTGCAAAGCGAAGAGCTGGTGGCGCGCTGCCGCGCCGAAGTGGGCACGATGACGCAAATTTCCGCGCCGCTGGTCATGCCCGAACCCGCCGCGGATAAGCGCTTGCCGGGCGGCACGCTGATGGCCGCCTGTGCCGTGCTGGCGGTGGTGGTTTATGCGGCTAGTTATGGGTTTTTGCGGCCCCAGCCGGCGGTGATGCCCGCGGCCGTCTTACCGCCTGCCCCGGTGCTGGAAGCCAAAGCGCCGGAGAAAATTGAACCTGAAAAGAAAGTTGAAACCGAAAAGAAAGCCGAGGCCGAAACACCGCCCGCCAAGCCGGAAACGGTGAAGGCTTCGCTGCCCGCCGAAGATTCTGCGAAAACCGAAATGCCGGAAGAATCCCCGGCGCCCGAGGCGGCTGAAAGCGAAAACGAAAAACCCGACGCGGATTCTTTGGCCCATGGCCTGGCGCAAACCGGCCCCGTGGCGCATGAGGTGCAGATTGATCCTGCCGCGGCCGCCATCGAAGAACCCCCCGCCGTGGTTCCCGTGCCCAAGCCGGTGAAAGGCGCGGCCAAAGTCAAGCCACCCTCGCGCATCAAAATTCGCGCCAGTGACGATACCGAAGTCAGCATTCTGGATTCCCAGGGCCGCGTGCTGACCGAACGCATTATCCATAAGGGCGAAGCTTATTTCGTGCCCGATCACCGGCATTACACGCTTTCCACCACTAATGCCGGGGCTATCCGTCTGCAGGTGGACGGCCACGACATGGCGCCTTTGGGCGGCGCGGGCGAGGCCATGCACAACATTCCTCTGGACCCCGATGATTTGCTGCAGGCGCTGGAATAGGCGTGGCGGAGCTTCATTAGATGAAAATCTTATCTCGCGACAATAAAGGCTGGAAATTTCTTGGCGGCCGCATCACCGGCGGAACCAATTATGCTTGGGCGAATCTCGCCAGCGCGGCTTCGGTTCTGGCGCTGTTCGCAGGCACGGTCGATGAGGTTGCCCGATGGACGACGGGACACTCCACCGGCGTCGGCCCTCAGGTTCAGGGGGCCGGGGTCTGGACATTCATGGGCCTGATACTGATCAGCAGCACCGGCATCACCGAGCGCCCGCCACAACTCCCGTCCATCGCAGGCGGGCCGCAATAAAACGGGTAGTATTGATTCTACCCGGGGTGTTTGTTAGATTATTTTCATGAATACTTCCCCTGTCCATGTGATTGCTCCCGTTGATGCGGATTCACCGGTGCGTCCCGCCTATCGCAAGTGGTTTGGCCTCGGCGCTTTTGTGTCAGTCATGACCATCATTGCTGGCGCCATAGATGAAACGGTCCGGAGGAGATATGGGGTTTCCACCGGGTTTAGCAATCATCTCATGATGGCCGGGGGCGGTGGTTTTATCGGCCTTGGCCTTATCCACAACACAAGCCTGGCCCAGCATCCGCCCGTCGTCACTGCGGCAACACCCGACGGCCCTGCTTAAAACAGGCGTTTTACGGTCTTTTTACGGACAGAACCGCGTTTGTTTTTTTGCCATAAAATCATCTATAAATACTAGGGTGTCATCCCGGCCAAGCGAGCGTTAGCGCGCGCGAGCCGGGATCCCATTTGTTTTCTGGAAAAAAGAATAAAATGGGATCCCGGATAATCCCTTTGCGATTTCCGGGATGACAGAACAACTGAAAGAATTTTATGACCGACGAAGCTCATTTACACGACCTCCGCCCCTGGCGGCAGGTTCACCGCCGCAAAAGCCGCAAGATCCAGGTGGGTTCGCTGGAGATGGGCGGCGACGCGCCGATTGCTGTGCAATCCATGACCAACACGCTGACCTCGGATATCGACGGCACCGTGGGCCAAGTCAACCGTTGCTTCGACGCGGGCGCCGACATCATGCGCGTGTCCTGCCCCGATGAAGCCTCCACCGCGGCGCTGCCGGAAATTGTGAAGCAATCCAAAGGACCCATTTCGGCTGACATCCATTTCCATTACAAGCGCGCGCTGGAAGCCGCCGACGCCGGCGCGGCCGAACTGCGCATCAATCCCGGCAATATCGGTGAAGCGATGCGGGTAAAAGAAGTGGTGAAGGCGGCGCAGGATCATGGCTGCGCCATACGTATTGGCGTAAATGCCGGATCACTGGAACAGGATCTGCTGGAAAAATATGGCGAGCCCTGCCCCGAGGCGATGGTGGAATCGGCGCTGGATCATTTGAAAATCCTGGAAGATCTGGGTTTCACCAACACCAATATCAGCGTCAAGGCGTCCGACATTTTCCTTTCCGTGGCCGCGTATCAGCAACTGGCCGAGGCGTGTGATTACCCGCTGCATATCGGCATCACCGAGGCCGGCGGCATGCGCATGGGCACGGTGAAATCCTCCATCGGGCTTGGCATGCTGCTGTGGAGCGGCATTGGCGACACCATCCGCGTGTCGCTATCGGCCGAACCCGAGGAGGAAGTGCGCGTCGCCTACGACATGCTGAAAAGCATGGGCCTGCGCCGCCGCGGCGTGACGGTGATTTCATGCCCGTCCTGCGCGCGCCAGCAATTCAACGTCATCAAAACCGTGGAAAAGCTGGAAGAGGCGCTGGCGCATATCACCACGCCGATGACCGTGTCGGTGATCGGCTGCGTGGTGAACGGCCCGGGCGAGGCCATGTATACCGATATCGGCTTTGCCGGCGGCGGCAAGGGTTCGCACCAGGTGTATGTCGGCGGGCAAACGGCGCACCGCTTGCGCGAAGGCGACACGGACATCGTCGATCATCTGGTGTCGCTGGTGGAAAAGAAAGCCGCCGAAATCGAAGCCGAAAAACCCGAAGCTGACACGACTGCCGCTAAAGCCGCGGCGGAATAGCTTCATTGTCCTCCGCCCATGGCTGATCTTTTACGCTCTGAAAAACTTTCGCATTTGCTGGCGCGGCACGCCGAGCTGGCCAACACCTTGGCCACGCCCGGCCTCGCGCCCGAGCAGATGGCCAAGCTGGGCAAGGAATATGCTGATCTGGTTCCGTTGACCGAGGCGGTGGCCGCCTGGCGCGCCGCCGCGCAAGAAATGGACGAGCTGGAAAAACTGAAAAGCGATCCGGAAATGAAAACCCTGGCCGAAAGCGAATGGCAGGAGTTGAAAAACCGCCTGCCGCAGCTGGAAACCACGGTGCTGAAGCTGCTGATCCCCAAAGACGCCGCCGACGAGCGCAGCGCCATTCTGGAGGTGCGCGCCGGCACCGGCGGCGAGGAAGCCGCTTTGTTCGGTGCGGTGCTGCTGGACATGTATAAGCGCTATGCCGCCATCAAGGGCTGGAAGTTCGAGCTCTTGGAAATGTCGGAATCCGACCGCGGCGGGATCAAGGAAGCCTCGGTCAACATCACCGGGCGCGGCGTGTTCGCGCGGCTGAAGTTCGAATCGGGCGTGCATCGCGTGCAGCGCGTACCGGAAACCGAGGCTTCGGGCCGGGTGCATACGTCGGCGGCCACGGTGGCGGTGCTGCCCGAGGCGGAAGAGGTCGACGTGCATATTAATGAGGCCGAGTTGCAGATCGACACGCTGCGTTCCGGCGGCGCCGGCGGCCAGCACGTGAATAAAACCGAAAGCGCCATCCGCATCACGCATATCCCCACTGGCATCGTGGTGAAAATGCAGGAAGAGCGCTCGCAGCACAAAAACC
>JACQAB010000029.1 GCA_016195205.1 Pseudomonadota bacterium | reverse complement strand
CCATTCTTGAGGAAGCGCGGCGGCTGGTGGAATCCGGTTCGAAGGAAATCATTCTGCTGGGCCAGAATGTGAATGCCTGGCACGGCGAAGGGCTGGATGGAAAAACCTGGAGCCTGGGCCGGTTGATCATGGAAATGGCCGGTTTGGATGTTTTCCGCCTGCGCTATACCACCTCGCATCCGCGCGACATGAATGATGAGTTGATCGAGGCCCATCGCAGCGTGCCGCAGCTGGCGCCTTTTCTTCATCTTCCGCTGCAAAGCGCTTCCGACCGCATCCTGAAGGCCATGAACCGCGGCCACACCGCCGAGGATTACCTTCGCCTGATCGACCGCGTGCGTGCCGCCCGCCACGACATGGCTTTTTCGTCCGATTTCCTCGTCGGCTTCCCCGGCGAAAGCGATCAGGATTTTGAAGACACCCTCGCCATGGTGCGCAAGGTCGGCTATGCCCAGGCTTATTCGTTTAAATACAGCCCGCGTCCTGGAACGCCCGCCGCCATCATGGCCACGCAGGTTCCGGAAGACGTGAAAACCGCGCGGCTGCAAGCCCTGCAGAGTCTTATTTTCGAGCAGCAACGCAAATTCAACCAGAATTCCATCGGACAAACGCTGGAAGTGTTGTTCGACCGCAAGGGCCGCAAGGAAGGCCAGTTGCATGGCCGCAGTCTTTACATGCAGTCGGTACATGCCACAGGCCCGGCAGAGTCTTTCGGCCAAATCGCCCAGGTCAAAATCGGCGGCGCCACGGCCAGCAGTCTTGAAGGTGAAGTGTGCACTTCATCCTGAAAAGTGAAAGAGGCGGCACGCTTAAACCGGCCGGGCTGAAAAAAATTGGCGCGGCGATGGCTCGCCGCTTGAAGCAGAAAGGCAAGGCCGAAGCCTTTATCACCACGGCAGGCGAAGCCAAAATGCGCCTTCTGAACCGTAGCTGGCGCGGCAAGGACAAAGCCACCAACGTGCTTTCCTACCCGCAATTCGAGGCCACGTATTTGCCCACCGCCTTTCAAAAAACCGGCAAGCATAGCGCGCTTTACATCGGCGATATTCTGCTGTGCCTGCCGATGATCAAGGCCGAGGCGCGGTGCTTGAAAAAACCCGTGAATCATCATCTTACGCATCTGGTTGTGCATGGACTTCTGCATTTGCTAGGCTATGACCATGTTGTTGCGCGCCAGGCCCGCCTGATGGAAAAACTTGAAATCGCTGTTCTTGCCGATCTGGGCTTGCCCGATCCTTACGTGATCGATGCGCCGGTTTTCAAAAAACCACGCAAAACCAAAGCCGTGCGGCGCGCATGACCCCGCCTCCTTCCTCTCCTTCACAACCTCCTTCATCCTGGTTTGGCCGGATGATGGCGCAGCTTGGCGCCTTTATGACACGCAGGCGCGAAGAAACCGCGATCATGGAAGCGGTGGAAGAAATTATCGAACAACCGGAAGGCGAGCAAAGCGCGCCGGCCGAAAAACAGCTGCTCACCAATCTGCTCAGCACGCGCGGACGCACCGTGGCCGACATCATGACCCCGCGCGCCGATATTTTCGCGGTAGAGGAAAACACCGACCTGCGCAAGCTGGCGGCATTGATGGCCCATTCGGGTCATAGCCGCGTGCCGGTTTATCGTCGCACCCTGGACGATGTGCTGGGTTTCGTGCACATCAAGGACATCACCGCGGCCCTGGTTGATGAAAAGCCCGTGGCCCTGAAAGATATCGTGCGCAAATTGCTTTTCGTCTCGCCCAGCATGGCGGTGACTAAACTGCTGCTGCAAATGCGCCAGCGCCGCCGCCATATGGCCCTGGTGGTGGATGAATTCGGCGGCATCGACGGGCTTTTGACCATCGAAGACGTGGTGGAAACGATCGTTGGCGAAATTGACGACGAATACGACGATCCTGAGCTGACCGCCCCCCTGCAGCGCCGCAGCGACGGCAGCGTGCTGGTCGATGCGCGCATGCCGCTGGAAGCGTTCGAGGAACAGGTCGGCGCTTTCCTTCAGGAACAGGAACGCAGTGAAATGGACACGCTGGGCGGGTTGACTTTCGCGCTGGCTGGGCGCGTGCCCTCGCGCGGCGAGGTGCTGCGCCACAGTTCGGGCGTTTCGTTCGAGGTGGTGGACGCCGACACGCGGCGGGTGAAACGCCTTTGGCTGTGTTTTGCAGGCGGCGGGCTGGGCGCTTTGGCGCTGGCGCCGGTATCCTGGCCGGTTTTTTTCTTTCCCGGCTTTATCCTTGCGGTTTTTTACCTGCGCGACAGCAAAAGCCTGAAGCAAAGCTTTCTTCTGGCATTTTTCTACGCGCTGGGCTTTCACATCGCCGGGCTTTACTGGATTTCGGCCTCGCTGTTTGTCGATATCACCCGTTATTTCTGGGTACTGCCGCTGTCGCTGGCGGCCCTGCCCTGCTGGCTGGCGCTGCTGTTCGGGCTGGGCGCCATGGCAGCCCATCCTTTGCGCAGAAAACCGGTAACCCATGCGGTGTTTTTATCCTGCACGATTTTCTTTTCTGAATTCGTGCGCGGGTTTTTATTCACTGGCTTTCCATGGAACTTGTTCGGAAATATTTGGGACGAAGTGCTGCCCTTGGCACAAAGCGTAAGCCTGTTCGGCATTTATGGCCTAACCTTCTTCACTTTGCTTGCCGCAACGGCTTCGTCCCTGCTGCTGGCACCGGTGAAACGCGGCGGACTTGTTTTGATTGTCGTTTCCTGGACCTTGCTTTCCAGCCTGGCGTTGTGGGGTGAGGTTCGCCTGCAAACCCACGCCACCGCCTATGACGAAAAAATAACGCTGCGCATCGTGCAACCCGGCATCACGCAGGAAGAGCGCCGCACGCGTGAACAACGTATCGCCGCGCTGTCGCGGCTGGTTCACCTGTCATCTCAGAAGACCGAGAACCAACCCACCCACCTGCTTTGGCCCGAAACCGCCGTGCCCGATTTTCTGGCCGCCGATCCCGAGCTGCGCCGCAGCCTGGCGCGGATCGTGCCCAAGGGCGGGGCCTTGCTGACCGGCACGCCCGGCGAAAAATTCCAGGGGCGCGAGATTTTTTACTCCAATTCCCTGGCAGTGCTGAGTGATCAAGCCGCGATCATCGGCCTTTACGATAAACACCATCTGGTGCCGTTCGGCGAATTCGTTCCCTTTCGCCGTTTCTTGAAAGTCATGCCCGTTGCCGTCGATGTCATCGGCGAGCGCGCTGATTTTTCGGGCGGTCCTGGTCCGCGCACTTTACGCGCGCCCAATTTTCCGCCATTTAGCCCGCTCATCTGCTACGAGGCGATTTTTTCGGGCGGGGTGATTGACCGCGCCGATCCGCCCGCTCTGCTTTTGCAGGTGACGAACGACGCTTGGTTTGGAATGACCTCGGGCCCTTATCAGCATTTCGCCCAGGCGCGCCTGCGCGCCATCGAAGAAGGTCTGCCGCTGGTGCGCGCCGCCAATACCGGCATCAGCGGGATGATCGATCCGCTGGGCCGTAAGGTTATTTCGCTGGCCCTTGGCAAGGCCGGGTTCCTGGATGTGCATCTGCCTTTGCCTTTGGCTGGTGCCACAATCTTTTCACGCTTCGGAAACACGCCAATTTTGGCGCTAACTCTGCTTCTATCGCTTCTCATCGTGGTTAATTTGTACCGGAAGTCTAATTAAATGTTATTTTTTAGCTTGCAAATTTCAAGCACATACGTTTGCATGTGCACACACATAAGCATGCCTTATAGAAAGAATCGTCATTTTCATGAATCAACCCGCTACAAAGATGCCCTCCGATACTAGCCCACACCCCCTGGACACCCATGTGGGCCAGAAACTTCGCCAGCGTCGCCTGATGCTGAACCTCACGCAGGAAAAGCTTGCGGGTCTTCTGGGCCTTACGTTCCAGCAGGTGCAGAAATATGAGCGCGGTCAGAACCGCGTCAGCGCCAGCCGGCTATACGAAATCGCCAGAGCCCTGCGCGTGCCCGTAGCCTATTTTTTCGAAGATACTCCCGACCTTGCCGGCATCGCCGGCTTCGCCGAACCGGGACAGGAACCCCTGGAAGATGCCCCCGCGCCAGGCGACTACAACTCCAGGGAAACGGCTGAACTGCTGCGCGCCTATTTCCGCATCGAGGATAGTAAAAAACGTAAACGCGTGCTGGATCTTATTCGCGCCATGAGTGATGAAAAATAGGTTGCTGAATTGCTTGGTTTCTTGGTTACTCAGTTGCATTTTTTCCGGTTTCAGGCTTTAGTGCCAAACTACCTAGAAACCCAGCAACCGAGCATCCAAGAAACCTCCCATGAAGGGCCATTATCTTTTCACCAGCGAGTCCGTCTCCGAGGGCCATCCCGACAAGGTTTGCGATCGCATTTCTGACAGTATCGTCGATCTGTTCCTGCACGCCGATCCGCATTCGCGTGTGGCGGTGGAAACCTTGGCCACCACTAATCGTATCGTCCTGGGCGGCGAGGTGCGCGGCCCCGAAATCATCACCCCGCTTGAAATGCAACAAACCGCGCGCGAGGCCGTGCGCGACATCGGCTACGCCCAAAAAGGCTTCCACTGGCAGTGGGCGCACATCGAAGTATTGGTCCACGCCCAGTCCGACGACATTGCCCAGGGCGTCGACGCCAAGGACAACAAGGACGAGGGCGCGGGCGACCAGGGCATCATGTTCGGCTTCGCCTGCGACGAAACGCCGGAACTGATGCCAGCGCCTATCATGTATTCCCACAAAATTCTACGCATGATCTCCGAGGCGCGGCATTCCGGCGCCCTGCCTCTGCTGGGCCCCGACGCCAAAAGCCAGATCACGCTGGAATACCGCGACGGGAAGCCAGTGAAGGCGCATTCTATCGTCGTCTCGCATCAGCACAGCGAAAAAATTGACTGCGACGAGGTGCGTGAACTGGTGCGCCCGTTTGTGCTGAAGGCGCTGCCCGACAAAAGCTGGATGTGTGACGAAAAGCAGTTCTACGTGAACCCTACCGGCCGCTTCGTGATCGGCGGGCCCGATGGCGACACGGGCCTGACCGGACGCAAAATCATCGTCGACACCTATGGTGGCGCGGCTCCGCATGGCGGTGGTGCTTTTTCGGGCAAAGACCCCACCAAGGTCGACCGTTCGGCGGCCTATGCCGCGCGTTACCTGGCGAAAAACGTGGTGGCAGCGGGCCTGGCGGCGCGCTGCACCATTCAGCTGGCCTATGCGATCGGCGTTTCGCACCCGCTGGCGGTGTATGTGAACACGCATGGCACCGGCAAGGTGGATGATGAAAAACTGGCCGAAGTGCTGCAACAGCTGGTGCCGCTTAATCCGCGCAAAATCCGCGAATATCTGGGCCTCAACAAACCGATCTATACCAAAACCGCCGCCTATGGCCATTTCGGGCGCGAGCCGGGGCTGGATGGTTCCTTCAGTTGGGAAAAAATCGATCTGGTTCCTGAATTGAAGCGCGCGTTTGGGGCGTAAGGCGGAGGGTATGCGCCCCTCTCCCTCCTCATCTTACACGCTTTATGGCCGCCGCAAGGGCAAGAAGCTGCGCGTGGGGAAAACCGCGCTGATGGAAAATCTTCTGCCGCACCTTTTGGTACAGCCGGAATCTACTCCCCTCCCTTCGGGAGGGGCTGGGGGAGGGCATCGTGCTGCCCGATCTAGATCATGCTTGGTAAGGCCCTCCCCTTTATCCCCTCCCGAAGGGAGGGGAAATGCACCTCTCGATCTGCACAAACTTTTCCCGAATGCAAAAGAGATTTGGCTCGAAATTGGCTTCGGCTCGGGCGAGCATCTAGCGGCCCAGGCCAAGGCGCATCCGGAAACCGGCTTCATCGGCTGCGAGCCGTTCGTGAACGGCGTGGCCGGGCTCTTGTCGCTGATCGATGCGGAAAAGCTGGAAAACATCCGCATCCACCCCGCCGATGCGCGCCCGCTGCTGGACCGCCTGCCACCTGCCAGCATCGCCCGCGCCTTTGTGCTTTTCCCCGATCCTTGGCCGAAAAAGCGGCATATCGGGCGGCGTTTTATTGGCCCCGACAACCTTGTGAAGCTGGCGCGCGTTCTTAAGCCCGGCGGGGAACTGCGCCTGGCCAGCGACGACCCCACCATGCAGGCGTGGATGCAGGAACAAATGGCTGGAAGCCCTGATTTCGAGCCGGCCCCCGGCCTGCTGCACACCCGCCCCGCCGGCTGGCCGCAAACGCGCTATGAGGAAAAAGCTGTGAAAGCAGGCAGAAAGCCCCTTTATTTCCTGTTCCGCAAAGTCTCAAAGCCTTGAAAATAAAAATATTTATCCGGCCCAATTCCCTTGATTTCAGGGGGTTAGGTTGCTAAGTTCATACCATCAAGACTGCTAGTAACCGATGAGGTGGGCCAAAAGCCCGCCTTTTTTGTTAGCCGAAATTAGAACGCCATGGCCCTTGCCGATCATCTTGCCGAAACCCTCGCGCCCCAGCTGGAAACGCTGGGCTATGAGCTTGTGCGCGTGCAACTGATGGGCGGCGGCGGACGCACCACGCTGCAGATTATGGCCGAACGCCAGGACGACGTCGCCATGGGCGTGGAAGACTGCGAAACCATCAGCCACCATGTTTCCGAATATCTGGATGTGGCCGATCCGGTGAAGGCCAGCTATATTCTGGAAGTCAGTTCACCGGGAATCGACCGGCCGCTGACCCGGTTGAAGGATTTTGCGCGCTTTTCCGGCTTCGAAGCCAAGGTTCAGCTGCGCACCCCCTGCGAGGGACAGCGGAATTTCTGCGGAAAATTGTGCGGCGTGGAAGGCGACACCGTCAGCCTTGAAATCCCGTCAAGCAAAAAGGCGGGCGTACAGCAGGTGCGCTTTCCTTTCGCAGAAGTCGAGGCGGCGCGCCTCGTGATGACCGACGAGCTTTTAAAAGCTTCCGCCGGAAGAGTTTGAAAAGAAGAAGGAACGAAAAATGAGTACTGAAATGCTGCAAGTTGCCGAAGCCGTCGCCCGCGAGAAAAGCATTGACCGCGACGAAGTCCTTTCCGCCATGGAACAGGCCATTCAGAAGGCCGGCCGTTCGAAATACGGCCATGAACACGATATCCGCGCCACGATCGACCGCAAAACCGGCGAAATCCAGCTGATGCGCTATCTACAGGTCGCCGACCCGGTGGAAAACGAATTCACGCAAATCTCGCTGGCCGCCGCGCAGAAAGTGAAGCAAGACGTGCAGATCGGCGAATTCCTGGTCGACACGCTGCCGCCCATCGATTTTGGCCGCATCGCCGCGCAAACCGCCAAGCAGGTGATCGTGCAGAAGGTGCGCGACGCCGAGCGCGCCCGCCAGTTCCGCGAATACAAGGACCGCGTCGGCGAAGTGGTCAACGGCATCGTCAAGCGCGTGGAATTCGGCAACGTCACCGCCGATCTGGGCCGCGCCGAGGCCGTTATCCGCCGCGACGAAATGCTGCCGCGCGAGCATTTCAAAACCGGCGACCGCGTGCGCGCCTACATCTACGACGTGCGCGAAGAACTGCGCGGGCCGCAAATTTTCCTGTCGCGCACCCATCCCCTGTTCATGGCCAAGCTGTTCAGCCAGGAAGTTCCGGAGATTTACGACGGCATCATCGAAATCAAATCGGTGGCGCGCGATCCGGGCAGCCGTGCCAAAATCGCGGTTATTTCCAACGACAGCTCGATCGATCCCGTGGGCGCCTGCGTCGGTATGCGCGGCAGCCGCGTGCAGGCGGTGGTGAACGAACTGGCCGGCGAAAAAATCGACATCATTCCCTGGTCACCCGACCCGGCCACCTTCGTGGTGAACTCGCTGGCGCCCGCCGAAGTAACCAAGGTGGTGATGGATGAAGAAAACCGCCGCATCGAAGTGGTGGTTCCGGATGAACAGCTTTCTCAGGCCATCGGCCGCCGCGGACAAAATGTGCGCCTGGCCTCGATGCTCACTGGCTGGGACATCGACATTCTGACCGAGAAGGAAGAATCCGAACGCCGCCAGGAAGAATTCCGCATCCGCTCGGCCCTGTTTATCGAGGCGATGGACGTAGACGAGGTGATTGCCCACCTGCTGGTGGCCGAAGGCTTCACCAAGGTTGAGCACATTGCCGAAGCCCCGGTGGAAGAACTTTCGGGCATCGAAGGCTTCGATGCCGACGTGGCCTCGGAACTGCAGGCCCGCGCCAAGAACTTCCTTGAGCAAAAGCGCCAGCAGCAGGAAACCCGCATGTCGGAACTGGGTCTGGAACAGCATTTGCTGGATATCTCAGGCCTGACGCATGAACAGAAAATCAAGCTGGGCGAGGCGGGCATTAAAACCCGCGACGATCTAGCCGATCTGGCGGGCGACGAGTTACGCGAACTTCTTGGCGAAGGTGCTTTAACCGAACGTCAGGCAAACGAAGTCATCATGGCCGCGCGCGCCCACTGGTTCGCCGATCAACCTACCCCCCCTCACGGGGCGGCAGGATGAGGCCCGGAAACATAACAGATACCCATGAGCAGCGAAGCCAAAGAAGAAAAACCCGAAGGCAAGAAAATCCTCAGTTTGGGCGGCAAGCTTGAACTGAAGAAGACGGTGGATCCCACTGCCGGCGGGAAAGGCACGGTTGTTCAGCAAAGCTTCACCCATGGCCGGCGTAAAGCGGTGCTGGTCGAGGAAAAGCGCAAACGCGGCCCCACCACCGAGCCCGGCAAGCCTTCCGTCCAACAAACGACCACGACCACGACTAGCCACGGCCAAACCTTGATCGGGCTTACCGAGCAGGGCCGCGCACGCTCCGCTACCATCCGCCAACTGACCACCGAAGAACGCGCCGCGCGTATTCAGGTGCTGCGCGAGGCTTTGGAGGAAGAAAAGAAGGTTGAACACATTCCCGGCACGCCGGGCGCGCCTCGTCCTGGCGAGCCTGCCGCACGCGATCACGGCATCGACGCGCTGCGCCAGCGCGAGTTGGAAGAACTGCAGCAGATTCAAGAACTGGAAAAGAAGAAGGCCGCAGAAGACGAACAGCGGCGCAAGGACAATGCCGCCGCCAAGCGCGGTGTGGGCCTGCGCGCCACTCTGCCCGGCGCTGTCGACGAAGAAGAAGACGAGGCCCCCCGGCGCGGGCGTTCGCGCACCGCCGGCAAGGCGGCTGCGCCGGCAAGGCGCAGCGGCACGCAGGAGAAGCGGCGCGGCAGTGGCAGCGGCAAAATCAGCCTATCACAGATTTCCGTCAACGAAAATGAAGTGGATCTGGTGGAACGCACCCGTTCCATGGCCTCGGCACGCCGCGCGCGCGAAAAGGAAAAGCGCCGCCTGGCCACCGATACGCAGCAGAAAATTTTGCGCGATGTGGTCATTCCCGAAATCATCACCGTGCAGGAACTGGCCAACCGCATGGCCGAGCGCGGCGGCGACGTGATCAAGGCCCTGATGAAGCTGGGCGTGATGGCCACCATTACCCAGACCATCGATGCCGACACTGCCGAGCTGGTGGCCGCCGAATTCGGCCACCGCATCAAGCGCGTTTCCGAAGCCGATGTGGAAATGGGCCTGCAGGATGCCGAGGAAAAAGTCGAAGACCTGCTGCCGCGCGCGCCGGTTGTTACCATCATGGGCCATGTGGACCACGGCAAAACCTCGCTGCTGGACGCCATTCGCAGCACCAGCGTCGCCGCCAAGGAAGCCGGCGGCATTACCCAGCATATCGGCGCCTATCAGATCAACCTGCCTAAGGGCAAAATCACCTTCATCGACACGCCGGGGCACGCCGCCTTCACCGAAATGCGCGCGCGCGGCGCTCAGGTTACCGATATCGTGGTACTGGTGGTGGCCGCCGATGACGGTATCATGCCGCAAACGGTGGAAGCTCTGACCCACGCCAAGGCGGCGGAAGTTCCCATCATCATCGCGATTAATAAGTGTGATCTGCCCGCGGCAAATCCGGGCCGCGTGCGGCAGGAACTGCTGCAGCACGATATTCAGGTCGAAGAAATGGGCGGCGAAACCCTGAGCGTGGAAGTTTCGGCCAAAACCAAGAAGGGCCTCGACAAGCTTCTGGAAACCATCCTGCTGCAGGCCGAGGTTCTGGAATTGAAGGCCAATCCTTCCCGCAGCGGCAAGGGCGTGGTGATCGAAGCCGAAATCGACAAGGGCCGCGGTGCCGTGGCTACCGTGCTGATGCAGCAGGGCACCGTACGCATGGGCGACATTTTCGTCACCGGCATGCAATGGGGCCGCGTGCGCGCGCTAATGAATGACCTGGGCCAGAATGTGGAAAAGGCCGGTCCGGCCGAACCCGTAGTGGTGCTGGGCCTGAATGGCGCGCCGCTGGCGGGGGATGATTTCATCGTCGTCGAAACCGAAGCCCATGCCCGCGAAATCGCCGATTTCCGCCTGCGCCGCAAGCGCGCCGGCCTAGCGGTGGCCAGCGCCACTAAATCGTCGCTGGAAGAAATGTTCACCAGCATCCGCGAGGGCGCTTCGAAAACCCTGCCGGTGCTGATTAAGGCCGATGTGCAAGGTTCGGTGGAAGCCATTCGCGGCGCGCTGGAAAAGCTTTCCGGCGACAACACCGAAGTTCGCGTGAAAGTTCTTGACGGCGGCGTAGGCGCCATTTCGGAAAGTGACATCACTCTGGCCAAGGCCAGCAACGGCCTCATCATCGGCTTCAATGTGCGCGCCAACCCGCAGGCGCGCGAAATGGCCAAGCGCGACGGCGTCGACATCCGCTATTACTCGATCATCTATAATATTCTGGATGACATGAAGCAGATGCTCTCTAACCTACTGGCGCCGGAACTGCGCGAAAAATTCCTGGGCTATGCGCAGATCTTGCAGGTGTTCAATATTTCCAAGGTCGGCAAGGTGGCGGGCTGCAAGGTGACCGAAGGCGTGGTGAAGCGCGGCGCCAGGGTGCGTCTGCTGCGTGACGACGTGGTCATCTTTGAGGGCACCCTGAAAACCCTGAAGCGCGTGAAGGATGAAGTGAAGGAAGTGCGCGAAGGGCTGGAATGCGGCATGGCCTTCGAGAATTACGACGACATCAAGGAAGGCGACCGCATCGAGTGCTTTGAAGTTGAGGAGATTGCTAGACAGCTTTAAATTTCTTATTTTCAGGAAAAACCTATCAACATAACGAGGTAGAATCCCCCTCCCTCCGGGAGGGGTTAGGGGAGGGAAGGTAGAAGACACAAGAAACAGGGCTTGGGCTTATGGAAGGTTGGCTCCCTCCCCCAGCCCCTCCCGGAGGGAGGGGAGCCGCGCGTTGCTTGTGGAAAAGCTTTTCTCCAAAGAAGAGATTACGAATGTTCCGCTCCAAAAAATCATCCGACAAAACCCACGGCCCGCGCCCCCTGCGCGTGGGCGAGGAGATCCGCCACGCCCTGGCGGCGGCGCTGCAACGCGGTGACTTTCCCTGGGACAAAGAAAACGGCCCGCGCCCGGTGATTACCGTCACCGAGGTGCGCATCAGCCCCGACCTGCGCAACGCCACGGCGTTTGTCATGCCGCTGGGCGGCTCGCGGATGGAAGAGGTGGTAAATACGCTGAACAAGCACCACCACTTTTTCAAGCATGTGATCGCCCAGAACGTACAGATGCGCTATGTGCCCTCGCTGCATTTTTCGGCCGACCAGTCTTTCGAATATGCCGAGAAGATTGAAAAAATCCTGCACGACCCCAAAGTGGCGCGGGATCTGAATCCGGATACCGAGAAGTAAATCATGCCGTCTCTCTCGCCTTATTTGCTCGCTGTCCTGTCGGTGATCTTCTACGCCGCGCTTACGGCCATGGCTAAGAAAACACTTCTGACGAATGTACCACCTTTCGCATTTATGAGCCTTACTGTTCTGGGGTTATTTATTCTGTCAACTTCAGCTTCCTTGATATTTGAAAAAAAATTCTCACTTACTCAGTTGCATTGGCCAGAATGGCGAGCGCTTCTTTTGTTCGTGATAATTAATTTTGCAAGTTTTTCTCTTTATCTTATAGCCATACAGAAAATGCCCACGGCTCATTATCAACTCATCTTTGCCATTAGCCCCATTATTACCGCCACCCTGGCTTATTTCCTTCTTGGCGAAACGATTCAGCCCAAATTTTTCGTGGGCCTTCTTTTTGTCGGAGCGGGACTCTATATCTCTCTCGTCAAATGAACCCCGCCGTCAAAAAACAGAAAAACAACGTGTCGGGCTGGGTGGTGCTGGACAAGCCCGCCGGGTGGAGTTCAACCCAGGCCGTGGGCAAGGTGCGCTGGTGCTTCAACGCCGAAAAGGCGGGCCATGGCGGCACGCTGGATCCTTTTGCCACGGGGGTGCTGCCCATTGCATTGGGCGAGGCCACCAAGCTGATGCCTTATGTGCTGGAAGGCGATAAAAGCTATCGCTTTACCATCCGCTGGGGCGAGGCGCGCGACAGCGACGATCTCACCGGGAAAATTATCCAAAACAGCGATAAACGCCCCCGGGTGGAAGAAATCATTTCCGCCGTCTCGAAATTCGTGGGCGAGATCAGCCAGATACCGCCGCAGTTTTCCGCGCTGCACGTGGATGGCGAGCGCGCCTATGACCTTGCCCGCCAGGGCAAAGAGGTTTTGCTTCAGCCGCGCCAGGTGCGCATCGATCACTTTAACTATATTCATTCACCCTCCGTGGATGAGGCGGAGTTCGAGGTGGATTGTGGTAAAGGCACCTATATCCGGGCGCTTGCGCGCGATCTTGGAAAGGTTCTGGGCTGTTTCGGGCATGTCAGCGCCCTGAAACGGGTAAAATCGGGACCTTTTACCATGGAAAACGCTATTTCGACCGAAAAACTAGTGGAAAAGGCCGAAGAATTCCGGCAGAAAGGGGCCTGTCTGAAAGAGTTTCAGGCTTTTGTTATGCCACTTGCGGCCGCGCTGGACGACATCCCGGCCGTTATCGTGAGTGAGCATGAAGCGCGCAAGTTGCGCCAGGGTCAGGGCATCCCCCTCCATCCGCTGCGTATCATCGAGCCGATGCGCACGGCCAAGATGGTGGTGGCAAAAGATGCGTTGGGCCTGGTGGCTTTAACCCAGTTGAAATGGGAAGGCCTGCAGCCGGTGCGTGTGTTCAATGTTCAAATATAAAGGAGTATCCGATGTCGCTTAACGTTGCTGAAAAGCAGAAAATTATTAAACAATTCGCCCGCAACCCGCAGGATACCGGCTCGCCGGAAGTGCAGATTGCCGTTCTGACCAACGAAATCGAACGTCTTTCGTCGCATCTTGAAAAACACAAGAAAGACAATCATTCGCGCCGTGGCCTGCTGAAAATGGTGGGCCAACGCCGCCGGCTTCTGGATTACCTGAAGCAGGTGAACGAGCAGAGTTATAACAAAGTCATCGGCAAGCTGAACATCCGCAAGTGACGGGTTTATCAAATAAACCCGTCATCCCGGAAAACGCGAAGCGTTTATCCAGGATCTCTAGAAAATCAAGAATGATCTCTCGTCTAAACCATCCACCGGCAAGTTTTCAACACCCGCGCGCAAGTATGGCTGTTCGTGTCTTGAGCCGAGGCCTGTTCCAAGGCCTCCGCTCAGGTCACGGGCCATGCTTGGGCGTTTTTATCAACCCAAGCAAGCAAAGGACCCACCATGTTTCAGATCAAACGCAAGGAACTCCTCTGGGGCGGGCGCAAGCTTAGCCTCGAAACCGGGCGCTTCGCCCGCCAGGCCGACGCCGCCGTGCTTGTCACCTACGGTGACACCAGCGTGCTGTGCACCGTGGTCGGCGCAAGAAAAGTGAAGGAAGGCCAGGGGTTTTTCCCCCTCACCGTCAACTACCAGGAAAAGGCGTTCGCCGCCGGTAAAATCCCGGGCGGTTACCTGAAGCGCGAAAGCCGCCCCAGCGAGGGCGAAACGCTGACCAGCCGCTTGATCGACCGTCCGATCCGTCCGCTGTTCCTGGAAGGCTTCCTCAACGAAGTGCAGGTCATCGCCACCGTGCTGTCGCACGACATGGTCAACGCGCCCGATATCGCGGCGCTGGTGGGCTGTTCTGCGGCGCTTACCCTTTCGGGCATCCCGTTCCTGGGGCCCGTGGGCGGCGCGCGCGTCGGCTACGCCAATGGCGAGTTCATTCTCAACCCCACCATCCCGCAGATGGAAGAAACCTCGCTGGATCTGATCGTGGCCGGAACGCGCGACGGCGTGCTGATGGTGGAATCGGAAGCTAAGGAGCTTTCGGAAGAAGTCATGCTGCAGGCCGTTATGTTCGGCCACAAAAGCTTCCAGCCGGTGCTGGACGCCATTATCCAGCTGGCCGAAGCCGCAGCGAAAGATCCGTGGGACATCGCTGAACCTGCCTATGACAAAAAAGCTTTGGAAAAGAAGCTGCAAGGCATCATCGGCAGCGACCTGAAGGCCGCCTATGCCGAAACCGTGAAGCAGCAGCGCACCAGCAAAATCGCCGCGCTGAAGGAAAAGGCGCTGGCGGCCATTCCGGCCGAGGAATTCGCGCCGGCAGCGGTAAGCGAAGCGGTGGGCATGCTGGAATATAACTACATGCGCGCCATGATTCTGGATACCGGCAAGCGTATCGACGGCCGCGACACCAAAACCGTGCGCAACATCGTGTCGGAAGTGGGTGTGCTGCCGCGCACCCACGGCTCGGCGCTGTTCACACGCGGCGAAACGCAGGCGCTGGTGGTCACCACGCTGGGCACCGGGCAGGACGAGCAACGCATGGATGTGCTGACCGGCGAATACACCGAGCATTTCATGCTGCATTACAACTTCCCGCCTTATTCGGTGGGCGAAACCGGGCGCATGGGCGCTCCCGGACGGCGTGAAATCGGCCATGGCAAACTGGCCTGGCGCGCGCTGCATCCGCTGCTGCCTTCGAGGGAAAAATTCCCCTACACGATCCGCATTGTTTCGGAAATCACCGAATCCAACGGCTCGTCTTCCATGGCCACGGTGTGTGGTTCCTCGCTGTCGATGATGGACGCGGGCGTGCCGCTGCCGCGTCCGGTGGCGGGCATTGCCATGGGCCTGATCAAGGAAGACCGCGGCTTTGCCGTGCTGTCCGACATTCTGGGCGATGAAGATCATCTGGGCGACATGGACTTCAAGGTGGCCGGAACCGATCAGGGCATCACCGCCCTGCAGATGGACATCAAGATCACCTCCATCACGGAAGCCATCATGAAAACCGCGCTGGAGCAGGCCAAGGAAGGCCGCCTGCATATCCTGGGCGAAATGCAGAAGGCGCTGGATCATGCGCGCGCCGACCTTAACCCCCACGCGCCGCGCATTACCACTATCCAGATTGCCGTGGACAAAATCCGCGAGGTAATCGGCTCGGGCGGCAAGGTGATCCGCGAAATCACCGAAAAAACCGGCGTCAAGATCGACATCGAGGACGACGGCCGCGTGATGATTGCCTCTTCGGATGAGTCCAAAACCAAGGCGGCGCTTGCCTGGATCAAAAGCATCGTCGCCGAGGCGGAAGTGGGCGCGATCTATGAAGGCAAAGTGGTGAAAATCATGGACTTCGGCGCCTTCGTGAACTTCGTGGGCAGCAAGGATGGCCTCGTGCACATCTCCGAACTCGCCGACCGGCGCGTGGGCAAGGTGGGCGACGTGGTCAATGTGGGCGATGTGGTGAAGGTGAAGGTGCTTGGCGTGGATGACCGCGGCAAGGTTCGCCTTTCCATGAAAGCCGTGGACCAAGCCACCGGCGAAGACCGCACCAAAAGCCAGCAGGCGGCGGGAACCCAGGCCGTTTAATTAGCTCGTAGCGCTCCAGGGCGCGATAGTTCCGGGCCTAGCCCGCGGGGGAGGAGCCGGCTTTGCCGCAGACTCCCCTTCAGGCTGGCCCGTTGGCTTGCCGAGAGGATGTTCTCCATTAGCACGGCGGCGCTTTATTAATCCACCTATGCCCTCGGCAGGGTCAGCGGTCTCGCGTGGTGCAGGTGTCGCGCGCGCAGGAGATTTCCGCTCGACTACCGCAGGTGGTGGCCTAGCCGGAGAGTCTTTAGCAGCTGGCACCGTGCGTGCAACGGCAGGCGGTGGCGCGGCAACGCTAGGCGGCGGTGTGGGAACGGCTACGGCAGCAGGGGCACGGCGGGCCGTTGGCGCCGCGCGATAGGCGGTAGTTGGCGCCGCTTTTTGTCTTTCAGCCATCACCGTCTGAATATGCGCCCGCGCTACCGCCCCGGCTGGCTCCTGAATGACGCCGTCTTTAAAAATTGGTTCGTCCGGACGTTCGACCCCGGCTTTTTTGGCCGCTGCAATGGAATGGCGCTGCCACTCGCCGAACATTCTGTGCGGCTTCGCGCCATTCTCCAGCCCCATTTCATGCTGGCGCGCTATTTGCTCGGCAAGGCGTGATGTGGGGCCAAATTTTCCATCCTCCGACATTTTTCCGAGGATGGTTTTAAGTTTTTCAGAGTCAAATTTAGTGACATCGGCAATGGCCGATCTTTCTTTTCCCGCTTTTCCTAATTGCTGCCTAACCTGCTCCACATAGGGTTTCAGACTATCGGGAACATCTTCGGGTTTGCCCTGCAGCAACCCTGTCATTTTTTCCGCCGCAGCTTCTGATCCACCCAAGGCAAGATTATTGACATTTTGCGCCCTTTGCGAAAACTCCTTCACCATCTGCGGGTTAAGGTTAACCGGAGGCGCTTCCGGGTTCAGCTGTTTCAGCAAACCGCTCAGCGTCCTAGCGTCCATGATCTGGGTAGATGAGGCTATGTTCGGCAGGCGTGCCGCCTCCTGAAACATCACATAAAAAGGCATGGACTGAGCGCCGAATTTCATGATTTCCGCCGAGATGGCGGCGGAACGTTCACGAAACGCGGCCTGAAGATCTTCTTCAGACTTGAATGTTTCAGGGGGCAAGCCCTTCATCGAATATATCCTTAAAGAATCCGCCTATTTTACAGGAACTGGCTTAAAGGCTTTTTAATGCTTTAGACGCCTGAAAAATAAGGAAGAAGTGGTGTTTTTCCCGTTTGCCGCAAGGCAGGGCCAGCAAAACCATCGTCCCGCCCAGGGAAGCTGATTAAGCCCTGGCGGCAGGCAACATGCTTCTTTTAACAGCCGCGCTTATGAGCTCCATCACACCACCTGGCAATGCAGGGCCAGATAGCGGTGCGCCGTCACGCACCACAAGCTGCGCTCTGGCGGCCTTAAGCGCATCCGTTGCCCTGAGCGCCGCAACAAGTGGCAGCACCTTATAAGAAGCTCCCATCCCAAGGCGCCCTCTCCAGGTGCCAATGATTTTTATGCCTCCGATGCTGATGGCTTCCTGAAGATCCTCACTACGGGTGAGATGCGGTTCGATAATTCTTCCAAGATCGGCAGCTTCAACCGGCTGCCCGCCGGCTTCAGCAAGAATGATGAGATGTTGTTCAGGCATGGGTATTCCTCCATAAAATGAGGGGCGCAAGATAACAGAATCCGGAAAGAAAAGAACAGTTTTAAAATAAGCGTCGTTAACCATTTAGGATGTGCTGCACGCGCTTTCTTAATTCTGGCAGTAATTTCTTTTCAAACCATGGGTTTTTCTTCCGCCAGCCGATGTTCCGCCAGGAGGGATGCGGCAGGGGAATAAAATGGGGCAGGTAATCGCGAAAGGCGCGCACGGTTTCGGTCATGGTCTTTTTCATGCCTTCGCCCAGGTAGTATTCCTGCGCGTAAGAGCCTATCAGCAGCACCAATTGCTCATTTTTAAAATGCTTCTGCAGCAGGGGATGCCATTTGGGCCCGCATTCCGGCCGGGGCGGCAGATCACCGCCGTTTTTATCGCGGCCGGGATAGCAAAAACCCATGGGTGTGATGGCTACCTGGCTTTCATCGTAAAAGGTTTCGGCATCCAGCCCCAGCCAGCCGCGCAGCACCTTGCCGCTTTGGTCGTCCCAGGGCACGCCGCTTTTGTGAACTTTCGTGCCCGGCGCCTGGCCCACGATGCGGATTTTGGCCGAGGCCCTGCCGCGTAAAACCGGGTTTGGCACCAGCGGCAGATGCTTTTCGCATAACGTGCAGGCGCGGATGTCTTTGAAAAGCTGGGAGGAAGACATGGCTGATATTTAGGGCGAACCGGTAAAATAAGCAATGTCATGCCAGCGAAAGCTGGCATCCATGGAAAGACCTCTCCGGTGGAAAGACAGTTGCCATGGATTCCAGCTCGCGGGCGCTTCGCGCCCATGGCTGGAATGACATTCGGTTTACTGAAACGCACTCTCGGCAAAGCTGCGCAGCTTACGGCTGTGCAGGGTTTCCAGCCCCTGCTCGCGCAGAATTTCCATGGCCAGCATGCCGATTTTAAGATGCTGGTCCACTTGCTGTTTGTAAAAATTGTTGGCCTTGCCGGGCAGTTTGATTTCGCCGTGCAAAGGCTTGTCGGAAACGCATAACAAAGTGCCGTAGGGCACGCGAAAGCGGAAGCCATTGGCCGCCACGGTGGCCGATTCCATGTCCAGCGCGATGGCGCGGCTTTTGCTGAAGCGTTCCACCAGCTTGGTATGGCCGGAGATTTCCCAGTTGCGGTTGTCGGTGGTCACTACGGTACCGGTGCGCAGCACGGTTTTCAATTCATACGCGTCGGTGATGCCGGTGCCCTTGGCCACGGCCTGTTCCAGCGCCTTTTGCACCTCGGCCAGGGCCGGAACCGGCACCCATTGCGGCAGGTCACGGTCTAAAATGCGGTCATCGCGCACATAAGCATGGGCCAGAACATAATCACCGATGCGCTGCGTGTCGCGCAGCCCCGCGCAATGGCCCAGCATCACCCAGGCATGCGGACGCAGCACCGCCACGTGATCGGTGATGTTCTTGGCGTTGCTGGGCCCCACGCCGATATTCACGATGCTGATGCCGCAGCCATCTTCGCGGATAAGATGATAGGCCGGCATCTGCGGCATGCGGTC
>JACQAB010000207.1 GCA_016195205.1 Pseudomonadota bacterium | reverse complement strand
TGAACATCTGGGCGCGTTTCATTTATGCGCCGCTGCTGGAAGACCGCAAGCGCCTGATCGAGGAAACCAATACCGGCCTTTATGGGCGGCAAACGGCGGCGCGCGTGCATGCCGAGTTGCGCAAGATCGGCAAAATCAGCGTGCCGCGTGAATTTGTGTTCATGGACCGCGCGGCGATTGGTTTGGGCGCGGTGTTCCTGCGCCTGCGCGCCGAAATCAACTGGCACCAGATGTTTCACGAGTTGATCCGCCATTTTGACGTAAAGATGGTGCAGAAAAATCAAGCAGCGGCGCTGAAGGCCCACGGGCTAGCGCAAAGCAGGGAATAATCGTCTCTTCACAATAAGCCTAATTCCGCCTATCTTCCCGCGCATGCAAATTGCCGTTTTCAAAGAGCGCCGCCCGAACGAAAAACGCGTGGCCGCCACCCCTGACAGCGTCAAAGGCCTGAAGGCCCTTGGTCTGAACATCAGCGTGGAAAAAGGCGCGGGGCTGGAAGCGGGCTTCACCGATGAAGCCTATGAAAAAGCCGGCGCCACTCTGGTGCCTGATCGCGCTGCGGCCGTAGCGAAAGCCGATGTTGTTTTAAAAGTCCAGCGGCCCATGCTTGCGGGCGAAGGCAATGACGAGTTGGCGGGCATGAAACCCGGCGCGAAACTGATCGGCCTTTTGGCTCCGCATGGCGCGAAAGACGCGCTTAAAACCTATGCCGAGAAGAAGATCGACTCCTTCAGTCTCGAATTAGTGCCGCGCATTACCCGCGCGCAAGGGATGGACGTGCTTTCCAGCCAGTCGAACCTTGCCGGATACCGCGCGGTGATCGAAGCGGCGGCGCAATTCACCCGCGCCTTTCCCATGATGATGACGGCGGCGGGCACCGTGGCCCCCGCGCGCGTGCTGGTGATGGGCGCGGGCGTGGCGGGGCTGCAGGCCATTGCCACCGCCAAGCGCCTCGGCGCGATTGTTTCGGCTACCGATGTGCGCCTGGTTGCCAAAGAACAGGTGGAAAGCCTAGGCGCTACTTTCGTGATGGTGCAGGACATCGAGAGCAAACAGGCCGAAACCAGCGGTGGCTATGCCAAGGAAATGAGCGAGGCCTATAAACAGAAGCAGGCGGCGCTGATTGCCGAAACGATTAAAAAGCAGGATGTGGTGATCTGCACCGCGCTGATTCCCGGGCGTCCCGCGCCGCGCCTTGTTTCCGATTCCATGCTGGCCAGCATGAAGCCCGGTTCGGTGGTGGTGGATCTGGCGGTAGAGCAGGGCGGCAACTGCGAAGGTGCCAAAGCGGGTGAAACCGTACAGCGACACGGCGTGAAAATCGTTGGCCCCCTGAACATTGCCAGCGCGGTGGCAGCCGATGCGTCATCGTTATATGCAAGGAATATCCTCAATTTCCTCGGCCTGATGGTGGATAAGACGGGGAACTTGTCCATTGACTGGGAGGATGAGATTATTAAATCTGTAACTCTCACGCGCGATGGCCAAATCGTGCACCCTCAGTTTCGCGCCTCCTAAGGAGAAGATGATGACCTATAGCAATCAGAATCCGCCGGAACGTAAACCCAATACCACTCAAATGTGGATCGTCAGCTTCGCGGTTTCTATTCTTTGCTGCGCGGTGTTCTCGGCGATCATCTTTTATTATCTTGGCGGGTTTGGCAAAACTCTGGTCACCATCGACAATCGCCTGGCCAATATCGAGGCGCGCGCCATGCTTGGGGCCGTGCCCCCACCGCCACCTTTGTCAACAACGGTAACGGTGACGCCTCCGGAACCCGCGCCTGAACCACAAGTTCCTTCCGCTGCGCCTATCGACCATCCGCCGCCTGTAACGCCGCCCAGTGTGGCTGAACCGTCTGCGGCCGCGCCCGTTCCGGAAGCGCCGTCTTCCAACGCGCCGCTTGGCGCTTTGGTGGGTGGAACCACCACGGGTACGCCTACCCCGGCTGAACCCAAAGCCGGTGAGCCGGAACCCATCGTGCCTCCGGCACCCGCCAGCACGCCCTAAGGGGCCCGTATGAACGAAGGCGATTTCTTTATCACCGGCCTTACCGTTTTCACGCTGGCCTGTTTTGTGGGCTATTACGTGGTTTGGCGCGTCACGCCCGCGCTACATTCGCCGCTGATGGCCGTCACCAACGCCGTGTCTTCCGTCATCATCGTCGGCGCGCTGATCGCCGCCGGGCCCCGGCAGGTGTCGCTTTCCGGACTGATGGGATTTCTGGCCGTGATCCTGGCTTCGGTGAATATTTTTGGCGGTTTCGTGGTCACGCAGCGGATGCTGCAAATGTATAAAAAGAAAGGGGCTAGAGGCTAGGGTCTAGGGACTAGGGCTTTTTTACTAGCCCCTAGCCTCTAGGTACAATCAACAATTAACCAAGCATTAAGGTGAGTTTGATTCAAGAGTCATAGCAAGGAGATAGCTATGGCGAAGAGATATGAGTTGAGCGATGCCCAGTGGGCGGCGATTGGTGAATGGCTTCCGGGCAAGGCCAG
>JACQAB010000206.1 GCA_016195205.1 Pseudomonadota bacterium | reverse complement strand
GGGAGAGGTTGCCAAAACTTAGGCTTAGCCGAAGGCTAAGTCTTAGTTTTGGCTGGTGAGGGGTTCGTCTTTCCACCAAGCCATACACTGAACAGCTGCCTCTATAACCCCACCCCTAACCCCTCCCTCAAGGGGAGGGGAATTTGTTCTTGTCCAATTATTAAACCTATCTCATCTCTTCCACCGGCGTCACGCCGATCACCGCAAGACCGCTGGCGATCACTGCCATCATGCCCCTTACCAGCGCCAGACGCGCCAGGCTAAGCGGTTTATTGCCTTCAATCAGGAATCGCAATGTACCGTCATCTTTCCCCTTGTTCCAGAGTGCGTGGAACAGACTCGCCAAGTCATAAAGGTAAAAGCTAACGCGGTGCGGTTCACGCGAAATGGCTGCGGCTTCCACAACTTTGGGCCAATCGGCGAAGGCACGGATTAGGGCGATTTCGTCCTCGGCCACCAGGGGGCCTAAATCCTGCCCCATCAAGGCCTTGGGCGAGATTTCTGTATCGCTGAACATGGGTTTGGCCTGGCGCAGCACCGAGCAGCACCGCGCATGCGCGTATTGGATATAAAACACCGGATTCTCCCGCGACTGTTCCTTAACTTTTACGAAATCGAATTCAAACGGCGTGGCGAAATCGCGCGTGAGAATCGTGAAGCGCACGGAATCCGGCCCCACTTGATCCACCATTTCGCGCAACGTGATGATGTTGCCCGAGCGCTTGGAAAGTTTCACCAGCTCGCCATTATTAAAAATCTTCACCATCTGGCAAAACAGCGCATCAAGCCGCGCCTTGCCATCCGACAGCGCGGCAATGGCCGGGCGCATGCGCTCCAGATACCCGCCGTGATCAGCGCCCAGCACGTTGATCATCAAGCGATAGCCGTCTTCGATCATGGTATAGTGATAAGCCATGTCGGGCATGATGTAAGACCAATGGCCATCGCGTTTTTTAAGCGGGCGGTCGCTGCTGTCGCCAAACTGGCTGGAGCGGAAAAGAATGAGGGGTTCCGGCACCCAGTCTTCCATTTCCTTGCCGCGCGGCGGCGGCAGCGTGCCCGTATAAATCAGCCCTTTGTCTTCCAGCAGCTTAAAAACCTTATCCAGCGTGCCATTTTCGATGATTTCACGCTCGTTCGTGAACACATCGTGCTTGATGCCGATGAGCGCCAAGTCGTTCTTGATATCCTGCATCATCTCGGCCACCGCGAAGTCGCGGATAGGCTTTAGCCATTCACTTTCAGGTTTGTTCAGCCATTTGTCTCCATCTCGGTCTTTCAACATTTCCGCGACGGGCTTCAAATAATCGCCGGGATAAAGCCCCGCAGGAATTTCACCGATACTTTGGCCCCAGGTCTCGCGGTAGCGCAGGTGCACGGTACGCGCCAGCACGTCCACCTGCGTGCCGACATCGTTGAAGTAATAGCGGCGGGTGACTTTATATCCCGCCTTCGTCATCAGGTTTGAAAGCGCGTCGCCAAACACTGCGCCGCGCACATGCCCGGCATGCATGGGCCCGGTGGGATTGGCGGAAACATATTCAATATTAATGCGCTCTCCCCCACCCATGGGGTTATCGCCGTAATGCACGCCCTGCTCCAGCACGGTGCGCAGCTGTTCATGCCATACATGCGCGGAAAGGCGCAGGTTGATGAAGCCCGGCCCGGCCACTTCGGCACTCGTGATGGCCGTGTCGCTTTTCAGCGCCTCTGTTAAAATAGTCGCAATAAATCTTGGTGATTGCCCAATAGATTTAGCGGATACCATGGCAATATTAGTCGCAACATCTCCATGCTTAGGGTCACGAGGAGATTCTACAGTAAAAGTCGATAGAGGTTCTGAGAGGACCCAACCCTGTTGAGGCGCGACTTCTTCAAGCTTTTGGCGAAGAACAGCGCGGATATGTTGAAAAATACTCATGCTCTAACCACAAGAAATGTCATGCCAGCGAAGGCTGGCATCCATGGCAAAAATCTTTCAGGAAGAGAGGCGGTTGCCATGGATCCCAGCATGCGCTGGGATGACGTTTTTGTTTTAATGGTAAGATCAAGCTTCATTGGTAAACAGCCTCTTATACTCCGTCTCCGCGAACCGGTCGGTCATCCCCGCAACATAATCAGCCACAAGGCGGGCCCGCAAGGCTTTGTCACTGGCGTCTTTTTGTGCCCATTCGCGCTGCCATTCAGGTGGCAACAGCGCCGGATCCGCCATGAACCGGCCAAACAGCCCCGTCACCACCCGCCCGGCCCACTGGTTCATCACATTCACTTTGGAGTGGCGATACATGCGGTTCATCAGGAACTCGCGCAACGTGTTAAGGCCATCCACCACCGGCGCGCTGAAACTCACCAGCGGCTTTCCGGCCTTGCGCACCTCTTCCGCGCTTTGTGGATTGATTTCCTGCAAGCGGTGGCGTGTTTCGATCAGCAGATCGGCGATCAGAAAGCCAATGGCCTGCCGCACAATTTCCTGAATCAAGCGGTGGCGTTCGATGTCGGGATAATTGTGTAAACTCTGCTTCACAATGGCGCTGAAAATCGGCAATTCGGCCAGCTCATTCAGCACGAAAAACCCGGCGCGGAAGCCGTCGTCGAAATCATGGGTGTTATAGGCGATGTCGTCGGAAAGCGCGGCAATCTGCGCCTCAAGCCCGGCATGGGTTTTGAGTTCCAGATCCCATTTTTTGCTGAAAGCAGCGAAGCTTGGCCGCACTTCTTTAAGCGGGCCGTTATGCTTGACGACGCCTTCCAGCGTTTCCCAGGTAAGGTTCAGCCCGTCAAACGCAGCATAGCGTTTTTCCAGCAGAGTGAGGATGCGGAAGGTTTGTTCGTTATGATCAAAGCCGCCGAAGGGCTGCATGGATTCATCCAGCGCCTTCTCCCCCGCATGGCCAAAGCAGGTGTGGCCAAGGTCATGCGCCAGGGCCAGTGCCTCGGTTAAATCTTCGTCCACCTGCAGTTGCCGCGCGATGGTGCGGGCAATTTGCGACACCTCCAGCGAATGGGTGAGGCGCGTGCGGAAATAATCGCCCTCAGATTCAATGAACACCTGCGTTTTGTTGCGCAGGCGCCGGAACGCCCCGCAATGGATGATGCGGTCGCGGTCGCGCTGGTAAACCGTGCGCGTGGGGCTTTCAGGCTCTTTGACGAGTCTGCCTTTGGAAGCGCTGGCGTGCGTGGCGTAGACGGCAAGCAACATAGTTTCGAGGTTGCGTGGTTGCGAAGTTTCGTGGTTAATTAGGCATATTATCGTATATAAAACCACCACGAAACCCCGCAACCTCGAAACCACGCAACCCATGTCTTCCCGCACCGAAACCGACAGCTTCGGGCCCATTGAAGTCCCCGCCGGCAAATACTGGGGCGCGCAAACGCAGCGCAGCATCCAGAACTTTAAAATTGGCGGGCAGCGCATGCCCGAAGGGTTGATCGTGGCCTTCGGCGTGCTGAAGCGCTGCGCGGCGGAAACCAACGCCGATCTTGACCTGCTGGATAAAAAACTGGCCGAGGCCATTGTCAGAGCTGCCGATGAAGTGATCGACGGCAAGCTGGCCGATCATTTTCCGCTGGTGGTGTGGCAAACCGGCTCGGGCACGCAGACCAACATGAACGCGAATGAGGTAATATCGAACCGCGCCATTGAAATTCTGGGCGGCACCATGGGCAGCAAAAAGCCCGTGCACCCGAATGACCATGTGAATATGGGCCAGTCGTCGAATGACAGCTTCCCCACCGCCATGCATATCAGCGCGGTGATGGAAATTACCGGCAGGCTGATCCCAGCGCTGGAAGCCCTGCATAAGGCTTTGGATAAAAAAGCATCAGATTTCGCCAAAATCGTCAAAATCGGCCGCACCCATTTGCAGGATGCCACGCCGGTGACGCTGGGACAGGAATTTTCAGGCTACGCCATGCAAATCAAGCTGGGAGTTGACCGCGCGCGCGAATGTTTGAAGCGGCTTTATCCGTTGCCCCAAGGCGGCACGGCCGTGGGCACGGGGCTGAATTGCGCCAAGGGTTTTGCCGAAGGTTTTGCCAAGCGCGTAGCCACCCTCACCCGCCAGCCCTTCACCAGCGCCGAGAATAAATTTGAAGGCATGGCCGCGCATGACGCGCTGGTGGAAGCCTCGGGCGTGTTGAACACCCTTGCCGTGTCTTTGATGAAGATTGCCAATGATATTCGCCTGCTGGGCTCGGGCCCGCGCTGTGGGATTGGTGAAATCAGCTTGCCCGAGAATGAGCCCGGCTCTTCCATCATGCCGGGCAAAGTGAACCCCACGCAGTCGGAAGCGCTGACCATGGTCTGCGCGCAGGTAATGGGCAATAACGTGGCCGTCAGTATTGCCGGATCAAACGGGCATCTGGAACTGAACGTGTTCAAGCCCGTCATCATTCATAATGTGCTGCAATCGGTGCGTTTGCTGGCCGATGCCGTAGGCAGCTTCACCAAGAACTGCGTGGTGGGGATTACCGCCAATGAAGAGCGCATTAAAAAACTGGTGAATGACAGCTTGATGCTGGTGACGGCGCTGAACCCCCACATTGGCTATGACAACGCCGCCAAAATCGCCAAGAAGGCGCATGCCGAGGGCAAAACACTGAAGCAGGTGGCGGTGGAGTTGGGCCTGATGACCGCCGAAAAGTTTGATGAAGTGGTAAGGCCGGAGAAGATGGTTGGAGAAGGCTAACTCTCACCGTCATCCTCGCGAAGGCGGGGATCCACGATAGGCCACGAGCACAGCTATTTGACTTTTCGTGGATGCCCGCCTTCGCGGGCATGACACCTTGTTTAAGGGCGATGACTTGTACAAATTACACAAACACTCCATCACCCTGCGCGGGCACCGCACCAGCTTCAGCCTGGAAGATGAATTCTGGAATGAATTAAAAACTCTCGCCCGCCGCCAGAAACGCCCGCTTCAGGCGCTGATTGAAGAAGTCGACCGCGGCCGCAAAGGCAATTTATCCAGCGCGCTGCGGGTTTATGTTTTGAAAACATTGACAAATCAAGATTAACAGCAAATGAGCTTTACTTTATGCGGGGAGAGATTACAAGCGGTGCGATCTAACTCATGGAACATATAAATGGACATCCAAAAATATGAAATCGCCCTCGGCACGAAAAACGCCGGTTGCTCAGACACGTGGCATATTCTTGACGACGAAGGCATTGGCCGTTTTCCACCGGAAGCCGTTCAAACAAGCAAGGGCGTTTGGAAAAAACCAGAACAATTAGGCATTATTATCCAAGTGAAGGGTGACATTAATACCAAAACACGCTTCGCAATTGGCGGCGTTATCATAGATGCCTTTGGCCCAATTGTTGAACACGTCAGCTATCAATTTAAAGATGGCTCCACAACTGTTACGGCTGTACGTTCCTATAATCCACTGCATGGAGCAACGAGCGAAGTAGAGCAGGCCCGCCGTTCAAAGCAGGGCATCATTGAGAGACTGCGGGATATTCCTGCTTTCTTTGATCGCTGACATCAAAAATATGGGCTGCCGCCCACTAATCACGATTTAAAAAACTTCGCCGCCTTGTCTTTATGGCCGTCCCGGCATACTATTTTTAAGGATTTTTATGAGCACTGAATTTATCGTCACCATTGAAGCCGTCACCCAGTCCGGCTCGTCTTCTGCAACCAAAAAACCTCGCCCTATCCGTGGCGTGCGGCCTAGCGTGAGCTCAACCCGCACCACCCGGCAAGGCACATGGGAAATAAAAGTGGTTATTTCCAGCCAGCTCACCGCTCCCGAACGGCGCGACATTCGGGCAGAGATTTTTTATGAATTCGATCAATCGCCGGGAAGGTTCACGCTGCTAAACGGCAAACATGCCGGCACACGCTGGCCGCTTCAGGTAACCTGCGCCCCGGTGCGCGATAAAAACGCCACTTATGAGACCATCATTTCAGGCGAATTTATTCCCCAAAACGCTGCCGCCCGCATGGCTGTATATGATATTCACCTGGGTATCTTATATCGGCTGCAGGAGATGGGCTATAAAGCCGCCACGCCCTAGCTTTTAAAAAACTTCGCCGCGGCGTCTTTGTGTCCCGACTTGCGGGCGATTTCCTCGCGCACGCGGGCGATCTCGGCTTCCAGAGTCGCGATATACTCGTTCAACTCTGGCACCGAAACGCTGCTTAAATCCTTGGGTTTGGGCTTTTTCTGCCGTGGTTCGAAGTCTTCGATGTCCATTTTCGTCTCTTAACATCAGCAAGCTTGGTCCGTTATAATAACTCTAACAACCAGAAATGTCATGCCAGCGAAAGCTGGCATCCATGGCAGAAATCTTTCGGGGTGAGAGGCGATTGCCATGGACCCCAGCATGCGCTGGGGTAGCGCCTTCCTTTATGGCAACCGATTTGAACGACACCTCCCAAGCTTTCATCGCCCTCCAGCAGGAAAACCAGAGCCTTAAGAACAAGGTGGTGGAGCTGGAAGCTGAAATACGCCGCCTGCACGCTCTGGCCGGCAATGCCGAACTGCCCAGCATCCTTAGCCGGCCTGAATTCATCCGCGAAGTGGCGCGCATGATGGCGCATGACCAACGCTATGGCGCCACCTCCACCATGCTCTCCCTCAGCTTCGGGGGGCTGGATGACAGCATGAAAACCCTGGGCGCCTATGATTTTGACAAGGTGGTCACGTCCCTGGCCGACACGCTGGCGCATAGCGTGCGTTCTTGCGACATTGTGGGCCGCACCGGGATCGAGGATTTCGGCATTTTCCTTACCCGCTGCAAGGAAAGCGATGCGCACATTAAAGCCGGGCTTTTAATCGCGAAACTGAAAGAGCGGCTGGAGCCGCTGTTAAAAGGCAAGGTGGCGTTATCGCTGCGCCATGCCGTGCGCACCCTGCAAGACAAAGCCGATTTGGAAAAAATCAGGCGATAATGTCGGGGATGAGGCTCCCCTCCAGCTTCACAATTTCATCTTTCAACTGAAGCTTGCGCTTTTTCAGGCGGCGCAGCTGGAGTTCGTCGCGCGGGTAATGGTCTTCGATGCGCGCAATGACGCTATCGAGGTCACGATGTTCCTGCTTCAGTTGCGCGAGTTTCTCGCGCGTGGGCTCGAGGTCGTCCATGGCCGCTGGGTGCCAATAAGGTGCCAAAAGGGTCGGCAAATATAACGGTTTTGCCATGCAACATCCAAAGGATTTTAGGCAGATTTTGCCCCAAGAAAACGTCATCCCAGCGAAAGCTGGGATCCAGAGCCGCAAAGACGCGGCTCGTGGCCCCTGGATGCCAGCCTTCGCTGGCATGACGTGGTGGGGGTGTTTTTTTATTGATTCCACCTCTATCCTTGCCGCATGAGTGTCGCCCGTCCCTCCTCTTCCGCCAAACTTGCGCTTCTGACCAGCGGGGGCGATTGCGCGGGATTGAATGCCGTAATCCGTGCCGTGGTCATCCATGCCACGCATAATTACGGATGGGAAGTCATCGGCATTCAAGAAGGCACGCATGGATTGCTGTTCGATCCGCCGCACATCCAGAAACTGGATCCCGGCAAGCTTGATTTTGAACTGTTTCGCAAAGGCGGCACCATTCTGGGCACCACGAATAAGGGCGATCCCTTCTCGCTCGACACCCCCACCGGCAAAAAAGACTGCTCGAAGGAAATGATCGCGCGGCTGAAGGCCTTGGGCTGCGGAATGTTGATTGGCGTGGGCGGCGATGGCAGCATGTCGATTTTAAAACGCCTGGCTGATTTGGGCGGCATCCGCCTGGTGGGCATTCCCAAAACCATTGATAACGACGTGGGCGCCACGGAAATATCCATCGGCTTCTCTACCGCGGTTGATATTGCCACCGAGGCGCTGGACCGACTACAGCCCACGGCGGCCAGCCACAACCGCGTGATGGTTCTGGAAGTGATGGGGCGTGATGCCGGTCATATTGCCCTGCATGCGGGCGTGGCTGGCGGCGCGGATGTGATTTTGATTCCTGAAATTCCCTATGACATTAAAAAGGTGGCCGCGCACATCAACGGCATCCGCAAACGCGGGCGCAATTTTGCGCTAATAATTGTTTCCGAAGCCGTGCCCACCAAGGAGGGCCGGAAAATCGGCAAGGTTTTCGCCGGCGGGCAAAAGCGCCTAGGCGGCATCGGCGATTATATCGGCGAACAAATCGCCGAAATGTGCCAGGCCGAAGTGCGCGTCACCGTTCTGGGCCATGTGCAACGCGGCGGGCCGCCGAATGCGACGGATCGCACTCTTGCCACCGCCATGGGCGTGCATGCGGTGGATTTGTTGGCCAAAGGCGCGGGTGATCGCATGGTTTGCTGGATTAACCGGCAGGTGGAAAGCGTAAAATTGGGGGACGCCATCGCCACCTACCGGGCGATTGAACAAAGCGACAGCATGATCACCGCCGCGCGCGCTTTAGGCGTGTGTTTTGGCAATTAACCCAAGCCCGATTAACCACATATCTCTGTGACACCGTTGGAATATGCGATGGCCATACGTTTCATGCCGTGCCCATCGTATGATTCACATCAAATGAAAATCTGTTTCGCTCGTTAAATTTCCACAGGGGGGTACGCAAGTAATTAAAACTTTATTCACATTTTAAGCCTAATCTTGGCAAATACCGCATCGCGACAAGCTAACGTTTTGAAAGACATAGGAGACCGCGCTAAGCCAAGCGTTCATAATTTGAAAATGAAAATAAATTTTTCGTATAGAAACGCTTAAACCGCGCCCCAGAATCGGCTATACTGAAAAACATCGAGCAGCAAGCACAACCAAGGAGGTAAGCCATGGCATTGGCACAACGTATTGCAGCGTTGCAAAAACGGCACGAATGGTTGGATCAGATACTCGGACAAGAGATGCATCATCTCTATCCGGATGAAATCCGTCTGCACCAGATAAAGAAATCAAAACTGCGCGTAAAAGACGAAATCGCCTCACTGGCTAATATGGAACGTAAGGTCATGTATGACGACAGCGGTGAGATGGAATATCGCCAGGCAGTCTGAGCCAAGTTTTAGTTGGGTGTAGCACCCAACGGGCCGGTTCCAACCAAGGAACCGGCCCTTTTATTTTGGCCGGATGCCGGCGCCGTTTAATAAAAAACTAACCAAGCATGAAAATAAAGCCGCCCGGCGCGGGTGGTATTCTTTATGTCGGAAAAGAAACCCGAGATCCTGGCCTCGCTTCTCATCAACCGTTTTACCGGCGAATACGAAGACTGGCATGAACGGCATGAGTATTACCGCTCCCTGCACCTTCGCATCGAAAATAATGACCGGCCGGTCACCGTCCACCGCGAGGGCTTTGACGGGAATGAAAAATCGATGTCAGCAAAGAAAGCGAGGTGGTAGAGCCTGGAGACCACCCTTTTACAGTCCACCAAAGAACGATCGCCGAACTACTGAAGCAATTCAAAAGCGTGGTGAGTTGTCAACACACCGATCCCAGTCAAAACCTTCATGCCCCGCGCTCGTTCTATACCGTAACGGCGGTGGCCGGAGCGGAACGTCCTGAAGAAGCAGAAGAATCTGCAAAAATGGCCGTCATGCTGGGAGGAGAAAATCCACGGCTGTCGAAATGTTTTGTTTTGAAACAGGATCAGTAAAAGTTAACGCCAGAATAGGGAGGGCTTAATCCTGCTCTTTCAATATCGCTCCGTTTGTGCCAAGATGCGGCACATTCATGGAGGAATTTATGACCCAACCCAGAGCATTACGTACTACTGCCAATGCAATCGTTACACGCGCCGCTGAGGCCTTGCCTCCTTCCCCCGCCAATTTTGATGGCATGGGGGAAGAAGTGGCAAACGCATACCCGCCCGGTTTTGGATTACCGCAGCCTGAACCCTGGCGGGCGGCCATGAGGGCTTCTTCTGCGTCATCCAAAGTCACCAGGCCTAGGCTACCGAGCTAGTTTTTAGCTAGTTCCTCCAACCGGCGAGTTGATAGTGCCGTGGATGCAGGAACGACAGTAAGCCGTCCCTGCCCCACCGCTGCCGGCACGTTACCCACGCTTTCAGGCCTATCAGGCAATTGCACTCTCCAGACAGCTAATCCATAAATTGCCACAACAGCGGCCGCGATTGCTGTCCATTGGGCGGGCGTAGGATCAAAGCCCTGCCGTCCCTCATGCCTGAAATACCAATGACAGAAGCCCGCTCTGCCAATTTCCTGTCTCGTATTTCTTAGTGCGTTTACAAGCCCCATTTTTCTCTCCTATTCCGCCAGTTTATAGCCCTTGTCTTCCATGCAGTCTTTCACGAACTGCTCGCGGTCGCCTTCGTCACTGAGGTGGCCGCCGACGCCGCCCGCCGCAGCCCCGGCCAGGGCGCCAAGGCCGTAATCGCCGCTGATGGCCCCACCGATCAACGCGCCGCCACCGGCACCCAGGGCTGCGCCGGTAACCACATCTCCGGCCTTGTTTGATTTATCGCGCGCGCGGCGCTG
>JACQAB010000028.1 GCA_016195205.1 Pseudomonadota bacterium | reverse complement strand
AAGACCGAAAGCGCCATCCGCATTACGCATATTCCCACCGGCATTGTGGTGGCCTGCCAGCAGGAACGCTCGCAGGTGCAGAACCGCGCCAAGGCCATGGAAATGCTGAAGGCCCGTTTGTATGAACGCGAGCTGCGCAAGCGCGAGCAGGCCTCGGCGGAAATCGAGGCGGGCAAAACCGACATCGGCTTCGGGCATCAAATTCGTTCCTATGTGCTGCATCCCTACCAGATGGTGAAAGATGTTCGCACGGGGGTGGAAACCAGCGCCACCCAGGCGGTGCTGGACGGCGATTTAGACGCGTTTTTACAGGCCTCGCTGTCCCACCGGCTAAAGGGGCAGGGGGAGAACCAAAAATAAGCGGACATCCTCGCGTAAGCGGGGATCCAGTTTTATTTTGGTTAGAATAAACAAACTTGGTCCCCGCTTTCGCGGGGGCGTACAATAAGGTAAGATAAAACCCATGACCACGCCCAGACACGTCACCGTCGGCAAACTAAAAATCGGCAACGACCTGCCGCTCACCCTCATCGCCGGGCCCTGCGTGCTGGAAAGCCGCGACCACGCCTTCATGATGGCCGGCAAGCTGAAAGAAATCTGCATCAAGCTGGGCATCGGCTTGATTTACAAAACCTCGTTCGACAAGGCCAACCGCACCAGCGGGGAGGGCGTGCGCGGCGCCGGTTTGGAAAAAGCCTTGCCCATCTTCGCTGATTTGAAGAAAGAATACGGGTTGCCCGTCCTTACCGACGTGCATGAGAACGACCAATGCGCCCTGGCCGCCCAGGTGGTGGATGTGCTGCAAATACCGGCGTTTCTGTGCCGCCAGACCGACCTGCTGTTGGCGGCGGCCGCCACCGGCAAGGCGGTGAATGTAAAAAAAGGCCAGTTCCTTGCGCCGTGGGACATGAAGAACGTCGCCGCCAAAATTTCAAAGGCGGGCAACGAAAACATTTTGCTCACCGAACGCGGCGTAAGTTTTGGTTACAACACTTTGGTGAACGATATGCGCGCTTTGCCGGTGATGGCGGAAACGGGCTATCCCATTGTGTTCGATGCCACGCATTCGGTGCAGCAGCCGGGCGGGCAGGGCACCAAATCAGGCGGCGACCGCACCATGGTGCCCACGCTGGCCCGCGCTGCGGTGGCGGTGGGCGTGGCAGCGGTGTTCATGGAAGTGCACCAGGACCCCGATAATGCGCCATCGGATGGCCCTAACATGGTGAAACTGCAGGGTTTGCAGGGATTACTGGAAAAGTTGATGGCGTTTGACCAGTTGGCTAAGGGCCATAAATAGAATTCGCCCGTTTTTCAAATGCCGCCACCATGTTATGCACCGCGCTGTCGAACACCGGGCCAATGGCGGTGTTCAAAAACCCCGAGGAAAAATGAAAATCGATGTCGAACACCACCTCGCAGTGCGTTTTCTTGCCTTTCACCGGCAGGAAGGTCCAACTGTTGCGCAGGTGTGAAAAAGGGCCGCTTTGGTACACCACGTCGATCCGTTCATACGGGTCAAGCACCACGTTTGAATTAAACGTTTCGCGCAGGAAGGGATAGCCGATATCGACATCGGCGTTGAACACGTTTTCTTTGCGCCAGATCACGCGCGAGCCGCAGCACCAGGGCAAAAATTCCTTGTATTTATCGACATCCGCCACCAGGTCGAACATCTGGCGCGGCGTGTGCGGAAGAATTTTCTGTTCGTGGTGGGCCGGCATTACGCAGAAAGCGCAGCAGCGCGCGCCATGCGCAGTTTTTCAAAATCATCGCCCGCATGGTAGGACGAGCGGGTGAGGGCGGAAGCAGAAACCAGCAAAAACCCCTTGCCACGAGCCAAAGTGGCGTAGGATTCAAATTCGTCGGGCGTCACAAAGCGGTCCACCGCCGCGTGTTTGGGCGTAGGCTGCAGATATTGGCCGATGGTAAGGAAGTCAACATCCGCGGCGCGCAAATCATCCATCACCTGGCCCACTTCCTCGCGCGTTTCGCCCAATCCCACCATCATCCCCGACTTGGTGAACAGGGAAGGATCAACTTCCTTCACGCGTTTCAACAACGCCAGCGAAGTAAAATACCGCGCGCCGGGGCGGATGGAGGGATAAAGCCGCGGCACGGTTTCCAGATTGTGGTTGAACACATCAGGCCGGGCTTTCGCCACATGATCCACCGCGCCAGGCTTCTTCATGAAGTCAGGCGTAAGAATTTCAATGGTGGTTTTGGGCGCAGCGGCGCGCAACGCGGCAATCACCTGGGCGAAATGGTCGGCGCCGCCATCGGGCAAGTCGTCGCGGTCAACCGAAGTGATAACCACATGTGAAAGGCCCAGTTTGCCAACCGCTTCGGCTACTTTCTGCGGTTCCTGGGCGTCCAGCATGCCGGGTTTGCCGGTGGCCACGTTGCAGAAGGCGCAGGCGCGCGTACAAATGGCGCCCATGATCATGAAGGTGGCGTGTTTCTTCTTCCAGCATTCGCCGATATTGGGGCAGGCGGCCTCTTCGCACACGGTGTTCAGCTTCAGGCTGCGCATCAGGTCGCGCGTTTCAAAATATTCAGGCGAATTAGGCGCTTTCACCCGGATCCAGTCGGGCTTGCGCTGGATAGGATTGTCGGGGCGGTTCACCTTTTCGGGGTGACGCGGGCGTAAAGCAAGGTCGTCCATGAGTGCATTATATCCAAGACAAGCCGTGGATCAAAGCACCGCATGCGGGCATAGAGCTTTGATTATTGGGGTGAATACAGCTGCGGCAAGAGCCGGGCCATGGGGTTCCGTTGGGGCAAGCTACGGAATCTTTCGCGGAAAAAATTTATGGGCTCCTGACGGCGGGCTCTTTTTCTTCGCTGTCGCCTGGGAGTTCGGGTACAAGCACCCTAAATTTTTCATTAAATTCATTATCCATCAATTCAAGAGCTTCTTTTTTCTTCGGCTGGACTTCCGAAGCGAATTCCTTGGCTTTGTCGGCAAGCGGGCTTCCGTTGTATTCGTTCAGAAGTTCTTGCTCTTCGGCGGTCAAAGACAGTCGGTTATCTAATTTGCGGACATGGACAATAATTTTCAGTTCGTCTTCATCAAAAAACTGTTCGGATTCCAGGGCAATGTTGCGAAGGGCCTCGATAAAGCATCTTTGGCCGATTTCCTGCAATTGCGCCTGAAGCATGTTGCCAATCTGAGGGTCGGTAATTTTCTTGCTGGCCCGGGTCCAGACGCGGTCGGCTTCGTTGGTAAAAACATCTTCCAGTATTTTCTGCCGGATGGAATCAAGAGCCAGCGATTGTTTCTGGTTAAGTCTTTGAGGCGGGGTTCCATCGCATACAGCCTGCGCGAACAAAGGAATAAGTATCGTAAGCAGTATCAGACAGAAGAGCCCGGCCGGCTTCATATGTGAATCGCCCTTCCATAGGCGGCCAAGACCGCCTCATGCATGGCTTCGGAAAGGGTGGGGTGCGGGAAAATGGTGTGCATCAACTCGGCTTCCGTGGTTTCAAGCGTTTTGGCCACGGTGAAACCCTGAATCATTTCCGTGACTTCGGCGCCGATCATATGCGCGCCCAGCAACTCACCGGTTTTGGCGTCAAAAATGGTTTTAATCAGGCCTTCCGGCTCGCCCAGGGCAATGGCCTTGCCGTTGCCGATGAAGGGGAAGCGGCCAACTTTTACTTCACGCCCGCCTGCCTTGGCTTTGGCTTCCGTCAATCCCACCGAGGCGATTTGCGGGTGGCAATAGGTGCAGCCGGGAATGTTGTTCACATTTAGCGGATGCACGCCTTTCACCCCGGCAATTTTTTCCACGCACAGCACGCCTTCATGGCTGGCTTTATGCGCCAGCCAGGGCGCGCCGGCCACGTCACCAATGGCGTAAACGCCCGGCTCTTCCGTTTCGCAATAGGGGCCGATTTTTATATGACCTTTTTCCACCTTTACCTTTGTGTTCTCAAGGCCAAGATTTTCAACATTCCCGGTAATGCCGATGGCCAGGATCACGCGCTCGGCGGCGATTTTTTGTGTTTTTCCGCTCATCTCAATTGTCGCCGTGACGCTGTCTTTACTTTTGTCCAGCGTCTTCACCATGGCCGAAATCAGGATTTTCATGCCCTGTTTTTCAAAAGCCTTGCGCGCAAAGGCGGAAATTTCCTCGTCCTCCACAGGGACAATGCGGTCAAGCACCTCCACCACCGTCACTTCCGCCCCCAGGGTGCGATAGAAGCTGGCGAATTCAATGCCGATCGCGCCCGATCCCACTACCAGCAGCGATTTGGGAAAGCTGGGCGGCACCATGGCTTCCTTATACGTCCATACCAGTTTGCCATCGGGCTCCAGCCCCGGCAGGCTGCGCGCCCGCGCGCCGGTGGCGATGATGATGTTCTTGGCCTGAATTTCCTGGGCGTTGGCGCCCTCCACGGCGATTTTGCCCTTGCCCAGCAGCTTGGCATGGCCATCGATGACGGTGACCTTGTTCTTTTTCAGCAAATGCTTCACGCCGCCGGAAAGCTGCCCCGCCACGTCGCGCGAGCGCTTCACCACCTTGGCGATATCGAACGACGCGTTCGAGGCCGACAGGCCGAAGCTTTCCAGATGTTTCAGCATGTTATAAATTTCTGAGGTGCGCAGCAGCGCTTTGGTGGGAATGCAGCCCCAGTTCAGGCAGATGCCGCCCAGATGCTCGCGCTCCACCACCGCCACGTTCATTTTCAGTTGCGCGGCGCGAATGGCGGCCACATAACCGCCCGGACCGCCGCCGATTATTGCCAGATCAAAAGAATTCGTCATCATCCCTCACTTCGCTACGGAAACCGGCGCATAATCACCATCATGCCACTTGAAAATCTGGAAATGATAGTCCCTTAGATCGCCTTGGGCATCGTAAGTTAGCTTGCCAAGCATGGTATCGAAACTGCCCTTATGCAATGCCGCAATAATGTCTGAGGATTTTTTTGATTTGGCCTGTTTGATGGCATGGCTCAAAACTTCCAAGGCGGCATAGCCGTGGAAGCTATAGGCGCTTAACGGTTTATTCCTTTTCTTAAGGGTTTCCGCGAGTTTTTGACCGGCTAGAGTATGTCGTGGATCATAAACTCCACTTTGGATTTTCCAGAATTCCGGAGACTGAATGGCATCTCCGCCATAGAAATTTCCCTTATAGCCTTGTTCGCGCGCTTGGCGGACAAGCAGGGCTGATTCCATAAGATAAACGCCTAGCACCACGTCGGTAATGGAGTCATTCTTCAGTCGTGTGACGAGCGCAGAAAAATCTTTTTGACCTGAAGTAACCGAATCCCGCCACGCCACGGTCGCTCCGGCCTGCTGAAAGGTTTTCAAGGCATGGTCGGCAAGGCCCACTCCCCATGTGCCTTTGTCGTCGAGAATAGCAATTCTGCGGGTTTGAAGAGTGGATTGAATCACATAACTGGCAAGATCAGCGGCTTCCTGGTCATCGCGGCCAAGAATGCGGAAAAGGTTTTTATGGTTGCCTTGGGTTATTTTGGGGTTGGACGAAAGCGTGATCTGCGGAAGGTTGGCCTCGGTGTAAACATCGGCGGCGGCCAAGGTAGCGGCCGAGCAAAAATTACCAAAAACCGCAATCGGCCGCCGCGCGGCGATTTTATTGGCCGTGGAAACCGCCTGGGCCGGATTACAGGCGTCATCGTAAAAATCAAGAACAAGCTTTTCGCCCAAGACGCCGCCGCGCGCGTTGATGGCTTCGACGGCTGCTTCAGCTCCTGAGCGCACTTCTTCGCCAAAAGCTGCCATGGATCCGCTAAAGGGCCCGACGACGGCAAAGGTTATGTCGGCATGAACAGACCCGGCCCATAGCGCCATACCGGCGAAAGCCGTCGCAAAAAACAACTTATGCTTTATCATT
>JACQAB010000224.1 GCA_016195205.1 Pseudomonadota bacterium | reverse complement strand
CAGTTCGACGCGCTGAACGAGCGCTTCAGCACCACCCTGTCTTTAGCCACGCAGGCCGCCAGCCGGGTTAGCCCGCTGGTGCCCAAGGAAGCCAGAACGGCCGAAGCGCTAGCCCCTCGCGCCGCCGCGCCCGCGGCCATTCCGGCGCCTCCGCCGCGTCCTTCTTCTACGCCGCCTGCCGCGCCTCCTTCCCGCGCCACGCAGCAGGAAGAGGCGGTGCGTGACATGATGGATAAGCTGAAGGAGGCCAGCGAAAGCCGCCTGGCCGCCGCCCCGCCTCGCGCGCCGGGGGCACCTCCTGCGGCCACCGCGCGTCCGGGCGCGCGCGGTGACACCGAGTTGGTGGCTTCCCTCACCCAGATCATCCAGCAGCTGGAAGAAAACACCGGCGCGGGGAAAAACGCCGCGGCTGCCGCCGAAGCGCAGAAGAAGATCGTGAAGTAGGGGCTAGGGGGCTTAGCGACTCAGGGGTAATCTTTTTTGTTTTTCCCTTAGCCCCCAAGCCCCTTAGTCGCTCAGCCCCTATGTTTACCCTCTCCGACACAAAAGCCCTGGCCCGTCTGGCGCAAGAAACTGGCGCCCTGATCCTGCGCATCCGCGCCGAGCATCTTTCGCAACAGCACGACTGGCATCACGCCGCCAAGCCCGACGGCTCGCCCGTCACCCGCGCCGACCAGGAAGCCGAGGCGCATATTCTGGCGGGGATTGCAAAACTGGGGATGAACGCGCCGGTGGTGGCCGAGGAAAGCGCTGCGGGGGCCGACATCAGCGGTGCGGAAGGGTTTTATCTGATCGATCCGCTGGACGGCACCAAGGCCTTCATGGGCGGCGGCGATGATTTCTGCGTCAATATCGGCTTTGCCGAGAAGGGCCGCGCGGTGTTCGGCGTGATTTACGTGCCGGTGAACGGCGAGACCTACACTACCGCCGAAGGCGCGGCCTGGTTCCAGCCCGCAGGCGGCAATGCCGAGAAAATCAGCGCGCGCCTGCCGCCCGAAACAGGGCTGGAGGTGATTGTCAACCGCACCGAAGACTGGTCAGGCCGGTTGCGGCGTTATCTGGAAACGCTGAAGGTGTGCGGGGTAGAGCGGCAATCCTCGGCGCGCAAGCTGGGCCTGATGGCGCGCGGGATGTATGACCTTTATCCGCGTTTCGGCAAAAGCTATGAGTGGGACACCGCGGCGGGCGACGCCCTTCTGCGCGCGGCGGGTGGCGCGGTGCATACCATGGATGGCGCAGACCTTATATACGGCAAGCCGGGGTTCTTGAATCCGCCTTTTATTGCCAAAGGAAGGGGCTAGGGACTAGGGGCTAGAAAAATAACTAACCCCTAGTCCCTAGTCCCTAGCCTCTAGCCCCTATTTTTGTTTCACCGGGCAATAAAAAGTCGAGCGCCCGCTCATGACTAAGGCCTGGATACCGCCGGTTTTTTTAATGTCGCAGGTGCAGCCCGGGCATTTTTCGCCCTTGCGGCCATAGACCGCGAATTCATTCTGGAAAGATCCAAGGCCGCCATCGGCCTGCACATAATCACGCAGGCTGGAGCCGCCAAGGGCGATGGATTTTTCCAGCACCCTACGGATGGCGGGCACCAGCTTCTGCAATTCTTCCTTTTTCAGCCGGCCCGAAGCTTTGCGCGGGTTGATGCGGGCGGTGAACAGCGCCTCGCACGCATAAATATTGCCGATGCCGGCGATCAGCCGCTGGTTCATCAGCGCTACTTTGATGGCCAGTTTCCGTCCCTTGAATTTTTGCTTCAAATAACCGGCGTTCAGGTCTTTCGAAAACGGTTCGACGCCCAGATGGCGCAAAAGCTTGTGCCGTGAAGCAGCGCTGGTCTCGAAAACGTCCATCAGCCCGAAACGCCTTGGATCGCAGAAGACGATTTTTATACGGCGTGACTGCTCTGCGCTACGCGCAACCGCGACTGCGCCGGGGGGATTATCCAGTTCGAAAATCACATGGTCGTGCTTGCCGGGTTTCACGGAAGTTTTTTCCGCCGCCATGCGCCCCGACATGCCCAGATGCACCAGCAAGGTTTTGCCGCCCGACATTTCAATCAGCAGATATTTGGCGCGGCGGCGCACTTCGGCGATGCGGCGGCCCTGGAGCATTTTTTCCATGCCGGGCGGGAAGGGCGCGCGCAGATCCTTGCGGCGCAGGGTGAGCTTCTGCAGCCGACGGTTTTTCATCAACCGCCGCAAGCCACGGCCGACGGTTTCTACTTCGGGGAGTTCGGGCATATTCAGGAAACAGTTAATACAGATTCTGTTTCAAAGAAAGGCAGAACTGTCTATTAGGCGGGCTCAGGATGAGTGATCGGGCCGTTGAGCCAGAGGTCTTTTGAGCGCGGCAGGACACGGGCTAGCATGGGCTGCAGAATGGGATAAACAACGCCCTTGGCGTTATGGAACGCTGCCTTAAGATTGTCACGGTCAGCCAATTCTCTTATCCAGCGCAGCCATACGCGCCATTCAGCGTCAGTATGCTTGATGGAACGATCATGGGTGATGGAAGCGTTGTCCGCCCCATACCAATCAACAATATTAAAGTTGTTTGCCATGAAATTTGCCTTCTTCAGAACAGAGGTTATCATACAAAAATACTTTCAACTACGAGCCGATCGTTAACATTAACCATCATGAACAGGCCTGAAAAATCAGCGGGATTCACCCAGAAAAGCTTCGGTTTCCGCAAGGCCGAAGCCGGCGAGCGCACGCGCCTGGTGGGGCAGGTGTTTGCCTCGGTAGCAAAGCGCTATGACCTGATGAATGATTTGATGTCTTTGGGCGTGCACCGGCTGTGGAAGGCCGATTTCGTGCGCCGCGTCGATCCGCAGCCGGGAGAGAAGATTCTGGACCTGGCGGGAGGAACGGGGGATATAGCCATGCTTCTTTCCAGGAAGATGGGGACTAGGGACTGGGGATCAGGGACTGGAAAGAAAAATAGCCAGTCCCTAGTCCCTAATCCCCAGTCTCCAATTACCGTCTGCGACATTAATCCGGAAATGCTGGAAGCGGGAAAAGACCGCGCCGCCGACCGGGGCTTTTTCGGAAAAATTGAATGGGTGGAAGGCAACGCCGAAGACCTGCCTTTCGAGGATTCCCAATTCGACGCCGTCACCATCGCCTTCGGCCTTCGCAACGTGACGCATATCGGCCAGGCGCTGGCGGAAGCGCGGCGTGTGCTGAAGCCCGGCGGGCGTTTCTTCTGCTTGGAATTCAGCCGTCCGGCCCTGCCCATTCTGGAAAAGGCCTATGACAGTTATTCCTTTTCGGTGCTGCCGTTTTTAGGGAAAAAAGTGGCGGGCGACGAAGCCGCCTACCGCTACCTGGCGGAAAGCATCCGCGCCTTTCCGGAACAGGAAAAACTGGCCGGGCTGATGCGCGAGGCTGGATTCAACGCCGTGCGCTGGCGCAACCTGTCGCTGGGCATTGCCGCCGTGCATTGGGGATATAAGGCTTAATTCGGTTGTCGGGTGTCTAAGCGGCGGCTTCTTGAAAGAGCTCTTTTTACCAGCGTCAACCCTGCCTGCAATCTTCCTTGCGGAGTAGGCTCCGGCGGTCTGCGGGTAGATTGTGCGTAGGCATAAGCCACGTTAGCGGGGGTAATGACAACTTCATCGTCACACGTCCAACGGTCAGGATAGTGGTCAGGACTCATCTTCAATCTCCTTGCAAATGTGGCCGCATGTTAGAACGCCTTTTGCAAAAGCCAAGCTTTTTTTCGTTAAGAGTCGTGGTTAAACGGTTAGCCCCGCCCCCTTCGCGCGTTCCTGCCACAAAGGCCAGAATTCCTGCGACAGATGCGTGCCATCTTTTGAAAAGCCTTGTTTTGTCTGCAGTTTTTCATCCACCAGCACATCAAGCAGCGAAACGAAGGGGATATGCTGCGCGGCACAATGCCGGGCCAGCAGGACATTGAACCGGAAGGTCAGCCAGTTGCGCTCCTGCACCGTGCCCAGTGTAAGCCAGGGGATATCCGCCACCGGCCGGGGCGTGGAGGCGATGGGCGCGAAAACAACCGGCGAAAAGCCGCGCTGTTTTACCTCCACCAGGAAATTCAGGTAATTCGTGGCGCTGAGTTGCGCCGCTTCCAGCCATTGATCGGGATGATCGCCCTTGTTTTTAATGGCGCGGGAGCGGATATGAAAACGGCAATCGATCTCGCCGAACACGAAGATGATGTCTTTCACCCCGCTGGCATGAATTTCCTGCAACGCCATTTCGATCTTCTCGCGCGTGCGGTTGGCCGAGGCGGGTTTCACCAGGCTGGAAGCCAGCCCCGGTCCCACATAAAACACCCGGTAACCCGCATGCGCTCCGGGAATGACGGCATGGGTTTCTTCCAGGCTTTCGGCGCCGGCGAAAAACAGCGCATGGCTGTCGCCGATCACGAAAAACCGCGGCGGGTTTTTCAAATCGCCGGTACGCATGAAGATTTTGGCAAGATTGTCGGACAAACTGTCTCCGTTAAGCCAAGTTAAATTCCCCTCCCCTTGAGGGAGGGGTTAGGGGTGGGGTTGTACGGTAGCTGTTTAGTGTGTGGCTTGGTGGAAGGGGGAACCCCTCACCAGCCAAAACCACCGAAGGTGCCCCCGCGAAGGCGGGGGTCTGCCAAGCAGCAGATCCCGACTTTCGTCGGGACTAAAGGTTTTGGCAACCTCTCCCTCAAGGGGAGAGGAAAATTAAGTTAAAGCGCGGCATTTATTCATTGGCGCTTGACGCAAAGCCCTCAAAACCCCTATTTTCGCGCCATCCGGAAAACCGGTTAATCCCGGCGCCAGTTGTTCATGACCCGACGAGCGGTTGCGCGGTAAGCGCAGAGCGAGACGGAAAATCAAGAAACAAAGCGCCCGGCCTGTCCGCAAAGCGCGCACAGGCCCCATAGTGCTTTGGCCACTTTGTCATCCCGGCCGAGCATAGCGCCCGCCTTCGCCAAGGCTACGGCGGGTCTGTTGAGGAAACTCGTCCGCCGAAGCTCGAAGAGCGGCGGCGGAAGAGCCGGGATCCCATTTGGTTTGTAGCAACCAAATAAAATGGGATCCCGGATAACCGCTTCGCGGTTTCCGGGATGACGTTGGGTTTTTTTAGAAAGTTTTGTGGAAACGTCATGTTTGAAGGTCTGGGCAAAAAGCTGAACGCCGTGCTGGAGCGCCTGAAGACCCGCGGCGTGCTGAACGAGGCGGATGTGGATGCCGCCCTGCGCGAGCTGCGCGTGGCGCTGCTCGAGGCCGATGTCGCCCTGCCGGTCGTGAAGGATTTTATTAAAGCGGTGCGGGTGCGGGCGGTGTCATCTGAAGTTATCGCCTCGGTCACGCCCGGGCAGCAGGTGGGCAAAATCGTTCATGACACGCTGATTGAGCAGCTGGGATGCGAGGCCGCGGCGCTGAATCTTCAGGCGCTGCCCTCGGTGATTTTGATGCTGGGCCTGCAGGGCTCGGGCAAAACCACCACCAGCGCCAAGCTGGCCCGGCGCTTGAAGGAAACCGAACGCAAAAAAGTGCTGCTCGTTTCGCTGGACATCAACCGCCCGGCGGCGCAGGAACAGTTGAAAATTCTGGCGGAACAGATCGGCGTGGAAAGCCTGCCCATCGTCGCGGGCGAAAAGCCGCTGCAGATCGCCGCGCGCGCCATGGCCGAGGCCAAACGCGGCGGATTCGATGTGGTCGTTCTGGACAGCGCGGGGCGTCTTTCGGTGGATGCCGAATTGATGGCTGAAGCCAAAGCCATTCACGATCTGGTGCATCCCTCCGAAGCGCTGCTGGTGGTCGATGCGCTGACCGGGCAGGACGCCCTGAATACCGCCGAAGCCTTCTCAAAACAAATTGGCATTACCGGGCTTATTCTGACGCGGCTTGATGGCGATGCGCGCGGCGGCGCGGCCTTATCCTTGCGCGCCGTGACCGGCAAGCCGATTGTGTTCTTCGGCTCGGGCGAAAAGCTGGACGCCTTCGAGGTGTATCACCCGCAGCGCATTGTTTCGCGCCTGCTGGATCTGGGCGACGTGGCCGGCCT
>JACQAB010000027.1 GCA_016195205.1 Pseudomonadota bacterium | reverse complement strand
ATGGGTAAAAACGAAATGCGTGCTGGGGTCAGCCCCCGCGGGGGGCGGGGCGGCGGGGGGTGGATTTTCGGAAGGAGAGGCCTGGGTTTCCATGAATAACCCTAAATGTATAGGGAATATTAAAAATTATGCCTTAACAAAAACTTGCCCCTGGGCCTGCTGTTGAAAACTCCTGTAAAGAGAAGTGACATTACTGAGGCGTTACAATACTTTATCAACCTAGGATGTCATCCTGGCCGAGCGCAGCGAGAGCCGGGATCCCATTTGGTTTCTAGAAAAAGGAATAAAATGGGATCCCGGATAGCCGCTTCGCGGCTTTCCGCCTACGCTAAAGCTTCGGCGGACACATTTGAGAAAACAACCCGGCGTAGCCTTGGCGAAGCCGGGCCGGGATGACAAAACAAACGAGAGACAAATGACCCGTGAATTTTTTGGAACCGACGGCGTACGCGGCAAGGTGAATACCGAGCCCATGACCGCCCCCACGCTGCTGAAGCTGGCCATGGCGGCCGCCATCCATTTCCGCCGCGGCGACCACCGCCACCGCGTGGTGATCGGCAAGGACACCCGCCTTTCCGGTTACATGATTGAACCGGCGCTGACCTCAGGCTTCATTTCCATGGGCATGGACGTGACGCTGCTGGGCCCCCTGCCCACCCCGGCGGTGGCGATGCTGACACGCAGCCTGCGCGCCGACCTGGGCGTGATGATTTCCGCCTCGCACAATCCTTATGACGATAACGGCATCAAGCTGTTCGACGCCGGCGGCAACAAGCTGTCGGACGAAGTGGAAGCGCAGATCGAAGCGCATATGAAAAATAATCCCGCCTCGCATCTGGCCCAGCCGCATGAGTTTGGCCGCGCCGTGCGTCTGGAAGACGCACAAGGCCGCTATATCGAATTCGTGAAAAACAGTTTTCCGCGCGGCTTGCGCCTGGATGGCTTGCGCATTGTGGTGGATTGCGCCCATGGCGCCGCCTATCGTGTGGCGCCCTCGGTGCTGTGGGAGCTGGGCGCGGAAGTCATCCCCCTGGCCGTTCATCCCGATGGATACAACATCAACAAGAACTGCGGGGCCATGGCGCCCGAGGCCATGCGCGACAGCGTGGTGCTGCATCATGCCGATATGGGCATTGCCCTGGACGGCGATGCCGACCGGCTGATCGTGGCCGACGAAAAAAGCCGGCTGGTCGACGGCGACCAGACCATGGCGCTGATCGCGCAAAGCTGGAAAGAAAATGGCTTATTGAACGGCAACGCCGTGGTGGGCACGGTGATGTCGAACCTGGGGTTTGAGCGTTTCATCCGCAAGCTGGGCCTGGCCCTGCACCGCACCCCCGTGGGCGACCGCTATGTAGTGGAAAAAATGCTGGAAGCCGGCTGCAACCTGGGCGGCGAGCAGTCGGGCCATATTGTGATGAGTGATTTCAACACCACCGGCGATGGCCTGATGGCCGCGCTACAGGTTCTGGCGGTGCTGGTGCAGAAAAAGAAGAAGGCCAGCGAATTGCTGAACCTGTTCACCCCCGTGCCGCAGAAGCTTTCCAACGTGCGCGTGGCTTCTACTTCCGTGCTTGAAACCGGCTCGGTGCAGGCGGCCATCCGCGAGGCGGAAAAGAAACTGGGTAACGAAGGCAGACTGTTGGTGCGCCGCTCGGGCACCGAACCTTTGATCCGCGTCATGGCCGAAGGCGATGATGAAAGCCTGGTGAACGAGGTGGTGTCTTCGCTTTGCGCCACCATTCAGAAAGCTGCGTAATCTAATTTCCCCTCCCCTTGAGGGAGGGGATAAAGGGGTGGGGTTAAGGGGTTGAGGCATGCGTAAATGGTGAGGCTTTGAGAAACATCACGCTCCACCCCACCCCTAACCCCTCCCTCAGGGGGAGGGGAATCCGGTATTCCCGTACTGAGATATTCACCCTATGAACGGACGCATCCTCATCATCGCAGGTTCTGATTCCGGTGGCGGGGCCGGCATTCAGGCCGACCTTAAAACGGTCATGGCCCTGGGCGGCTATGGCGCCACGGCGATTACCGCCATTACCATTCAAAACACGCGGGGCGTTCAGGGCATATTCCCCATCCCCCCTGAAGTGGTGACACGGCAGATAGAAGCCGTGCTGGAAGATATTGGCGCCGACGCCATCAAAACCGGCATGCTGCATGATGCCGCCATGATCGACACCGTGGCGTCCCTGCTGCAAACCAAAGATCCCAAGATTCCCCTGGTGGTCGATCCGGTGATGGTGGCCAAGGGCGGCCATGCTTTGCTTCAGGAAAACGCCGTAAGCATTTTGAAGAAAGAACTTATCCCTTTGGCCACGGTGATCACGCCAAATATTTCCGAGGCCGAGAAACTGCTTAGCCTGAAAATCAACAGCACCGACGAAATGCCTGAGGCGGCTCATGCCTTAAGTGCCTTTGGCGCGAAGGCAGTGTTGCTGAAAGGCGGGCATCTGCCAGGCAACGAAATTGTTGATGTGCTGTGGAATAAAAAAGAACTAACCCTATGGAAAAGCCCGCGCATCCCTTCCACCAGCACGCATGGCACCGGCTGCACCCTGGCCAGCGCCATAGCCACGGGCCTGGCGCAGGGCATGCCCTTGAAAGAGGCCGTGGAACGCGCGCGCGAATATGTGCAGGGCGCGATCCGCCACGCCGTAAAGCTGGGCCAGGGGCACGGGCCGATGAATCATGGATGGAAAAATATTCAAGCAAACGAATGAGATGCAGGTTTGGTTAATCGAAAATCACGATTAATAGGGCATTAAGTTTATGTCTGTACCTTGCTCAAATATTCTTTTAATAAGCGGAGGATAATTATGGCTGAGCCTAATTCAAAGCCCACTCTTGAAATCAGTCGGACTAAAAAAGGGTTCAATGTTACTTTTCCTGATGGCCGCAAGGCAGAAGTTGGCGTTGGCTTCAGCAATGCTGCGTACGATAATAGTAGTTTTGCCGCCGTCGGCAGTCTGGATATTAAGTATAAGAATGGTGAAAGTGCCCACATAGTTGATATGGTTAGAGGCGAACCGCCTGAGATGAAAGGAGGAAAACGCTTTCCTTCATCGGAACAAGCCGCCAAAGATTTTCAAACCTTGCTGGGCAGCGATAAGTTTTATGCGGCCCTAGGTTCAATCAACATATAACGCCCTGAGCCAGAGAGCGATAGAGGCGAGGGT
>JACQAB010000211.1 GCA_016195205.1 Pseudomonadota bacterium | reverse complement strand
GTGCGAAGAAACATATTAATCGTCGAAGACAGTTCCAGGGTTCTTCAAGAGATCACTGGCAGACTGTCCAGGACGGGTTTTACCAGCAAGACACCCATCAGATCTTTTGATCCAAGAAGTCCGGAGCCTTTCATTCTCCGGCGCGGCCACGACCAGATTCATATTACGTCGTTCAAACCAGCAGCGGCACAGGCGGTACAAGAGACCTCGTATGCCCTGGCCTTTTTTGATTTTCTTGTTCATGGCGAAAAAGGAACGGCCTTTATGGGGGATGTTATTATCCATATGCTTAAAAAACAGCCCTTATGCCCGGTCTATCTCATCAATGGCGGATCGCCGGAAAACCAAATTAAAAGCATGAAAACGGAAGCCAGGCGCATCGGCGCAGATGTGGATATAGATCGTTTGGTCGAAGAAAAACGCTTGCGCCCATTTTTCAAGTCGGCGGACCGCATCTGCGAGGTGATTGAAGCGGCCTTGCGCATGCCTCAAGCAGTGGCCGAACCGCAAGACCCGCCCCAGATAAAATAAAAATCCCTGCTTGCGGCGGCGGTTTTGTTTGTTAGGGTGGGGCCATGACTGAAAAAACACCCTCATCCCAGCCCTTCCAGGCCGAAGTTTCGCGGCTTTTGGACATCGTCGTGCATGCGCTGTACAGCCAGAAGGAAATTTTCCTTCGCGAACTGATTTCCAACGCCGCCGACGCCTGCGACCGGCTGCGCTATCTGGCGCTGACCAAGCCGGAATGGGCGCCGAAGAAATACGCCATCCACCTGGTCGCCAATGAAGCCGCCAAAACGCTGGCCGTGGCCGATAACGGCGTGGGCATGAGCCGGCAGGAGATGGAAGAGAACCTGGGCACCATCGCACGCTCGGGCACCAAGGCGTTTATGGAACAACTCAGCGGCGATGCGAAAAAAGATATGAACCTGATCGGCCAATTCGGCGTGGGCTTCTATTCCGCCTTCATGGTGGCTACCCAAGTGGAAGTCATCAGCCGCCGTGCGGGCGAGGAACAGGCCTGGAAATGGGAATCTGACGGCAAGGGCACCTTTACCTTAAGCGAAGCCAAGAAAAACCAGCCCGGCACCGATGTTATTCTGCATTTAAAGGACGATGCCGGGGAATTTCTGGAACAATCGCGCCTGAAGCATGTGGTGCAAACCTATTCCGACCACATCCCCGTGCCTATTTATTACGGGGATGATGAAGCCACGCAGCTGAACCGTGCCACCTCGTTGTGGATGCGTCCGAAAAACGAGATCACGCCCGAGCAGTACAAGGAATTCTATCACCATGTCGCGCATGCGTTTGATGAACCGGCGCTGACCATCCATTGGAAGGCCGAAGGCAATCTTGAATACACCGGGCTTTTATTCGTTCCCCTTCAGCGTCCGTATGATCTGTTCGATCCGCGCCGCATGAGCCGCGTGAAGCTTTATGTAAAGCGCGTGTTCATCACCGACAGCGCCGAGGGATTGATGCCGCCCTATCTGCGTTTCCTGCGCGGGGTGATCGACAGCGAAGATTTGCCGCTGAACATCAGCCGCGAAATGCTGCAGCACAACCCCGTGCTGGCGCGCATGAAGGTGGGCATTACCAAGCGCGTGCTGTCGGAATTGCAGAAGCTGTCACAGGATAAGGAAACCTATGCCAAGTTCTGGGAAAAATACGGCGCCATTCTAAAGGAAGGCCTGTATGACGATCTGGATAACCGCGACGAGCTGCTGAAACTGTTCCGCGCGCCGTCCACGAAGGGCGAGGGGCTGGTGTCGCTGGATGATTACGTGTCGCGCATGCCGCTAGGACAGGAGGCGGTTTATTATATTACCGGCGAGAACGCCACCATGCTGGCCGCCAGCCCGCAGCTGGAAGGCTTCCGCGCCCGCGGTATCGAGGTGCTGCTGCTGAACGACGCGATTGATGATTTCTGGGTGAATATCGTCGGCGAATATAAAGACAAACCCCTGCAATCGGCGACGCGCGGCGAAATCAACCTGGACCAGATCAAGAAGGTTGAAAAATCCGAAAGCACCATGCCGCCCCCAGCGCAAACCGAAACGCTAATCAAGGCGCTGAAGGAAATTTACGGCGAAGAGGTAAAAGACGTGCGCCCCTCCGCCCGCCTGACCTCGAGCCCCGTATGCCTGGTGTCGAATGAGGGCGAGGTGGACATGCATCTGGAAAAGCTTTTGCGCCAGAACAAGGCGCTGGGCTTTTCGCCCAAGCGCGTGCTGGAAATCAACCCGTCACACAGCCTGATCACGCGCATGGCCACCCTGGCCGCAACCGGTTCGAAAGAGCCGCTGGCCGACCTAGCCTGGCTGTTGCTAGATCAGGCGCGGCTTTTGGAAGGCGAGCCTTTGGCCGACCCCATGGCCTTTTCGCAACGTCTGACTCGACTGGCTGAAAAGGCTGTGGCATGAATTTATCATGTCATGCCCGCGAAGGCGGGCATCCACGACAGGCCACATGCTCAATCGTTCGGTTTTTCGTGGATCCCCGCCTGCGCGGGGATGACGGTGTTTCTTGTGATTAAGGATTTGCTTTCATGCCAAACGAACCTAAAAAAGACGTAAAAAAAGTGGTGCTGGCTTATTCCGGCGGCCTCGACACCTCGGTCATCTTGCGCTGGCTGCAGGAAAACTACCGCTGCGAGGTGGTGACCTTCACCGCCGACCTTGGCCAGGGCGAAGAACTGGAACCCGCGCGCAAAAAAGCCCAGCAGGCAGGCGTGAAAGAAATTTTCATCGAAGATCTGCGCGAGGAATTCGTGCGCGATTACGTGTTCCCCATGTTCCGCGCCAATGCGCTGTATGAGGGGATGTATCTGCTGGGCACCTCCATCGCCCGGCCGCTGATTGCCAAGAAGCAAATCGAGATCGCCAACAAAACCGGCGCCGACGCCGTGGCCCATGGCGCCACCGGCAAGGGCAACGACCAGGTGCGGTTTGAACTCACCTATTACGCGCTGAAGCCGGATGTGAAGGTGATCGCCCCGTGGCGCGAATGGGGTTTGAACTCGCGCACTAAATTATTGGAATATGCGGAAGCGCATCAAATTCCCATCACCCGGGCCAAAAGTGGCGAGCCGCCCTTTTCGGTGGACGCCAATCTGCTGCATTCCAGCAGCGAGGGGCGCATTCTGGAAGATCCCTGGGTCGAGCCCGATGAAATGGTGTATCAGCGCACCATCGCGCCCGAGGCCGCGCCCGACAAGGCCGAATATGTGGAAATCGAATTCGCGCGCGGCGATGCCGTGGGCGTGAACGGGCAGAAGTTATCACCCGCCATGCTGCTTACCAAGCTGAATGAGCTGGGCAAAAAGCACGGCATCGGAAGGCTGGACCTGGTGGAGAACCGCTATGTTGGCATGAAGTCGCGCGGGGTGTATGAAACGCCGGGCGGCACCATTCTTTATTATGCGCACCGCGCCATCGAAAGCATCACCCTCGATCGCGGCGCGGCGCATTTGAAAGACGAGCTGATGCCCCGTTATGCCGAACTCATTTATTTCGGCTATTGGTTTGCGCCTGAGCGCGAGGCGCTGCAGGCGCTGATTGACCACACCCAGGCCAATGTGAGCGGCACGGTGCGGCTGAAGCTGTATAAGGGCAACACCATCGTTTGCGGGCGCAAGTCCCCCCATTCGCTTTACTCGCTCAGCCACGTGACGTTCGAGGAAGACAGCGTTTACGAACAACCCGACGCGCAGGGTTTTATTAAGCTTAACGCGCTGCGCTTGCGCTTGCTGGCGATGGCGAAGAAGAAATAGCTGCCTTCAGCGTGTTCCGCATCATTAACGAACTGTTGTGATGTGGCGCTTATAATGCGCGCTCTGCCTTTAAAAGGAGCGTGGCATGGC
>JACQAB010000015.1 GCA_016195205.1 Pseudomonadota bacterium | reverse complement strand
GTGCACTTTCAAAACCGGCAAGGGGGAACCAGCGCGTGTAGCGGTGGCAGGGGATATGTCTCAAGTGGATGGAGCTATCAAAACAGCTGCCAATTTCTTCAAGCATCATCCTAAAAAAGGAGATGCAAAAGCCCTTGAACAATACACCGATTTACGCTGCGAGATTCCAGCGGTATAAATCCTAAGAAAAATGCTGCGGGTCGATGTCAATCCCGATGCGAATGATCGGCGATATTTTAACCAGCGACAGCCATCCCCGAATGAAATCCTGAATTTTCTGGCTTCGCCCCGTCTTCACCAGGAAGCGTAAACGAAAACGCCCACGCAGCAGCGCCATGGGGGCGGGTGCGGGGCCCAGGACCTCTACCGCCTGAACCGAAGGAATATTCTGCGCCAGTTTTTGTGCGGCTTCCTTCGTTTGCGCCGGGTTGGTGCCCGACAGTGTGACGATGGCAAGACGCGCGAAAGGCGGCATGGCATATTTTTCACGTTCGCGGATCAGGGTTTCCACCAGCTGGTCGCGGTCATACTGCGCCAGGTTCTGCATCACGGCGTGCTGCGGCTGAACGGTTTGGATATAGACGTGGCCGTGAATATCCACACGGCCGCTGCGCCCCGCCACCTGGGCCAATAGCTGAAAGGTATGCTCCGCCGCGCGCAGATCTCCGCCCTGCAATCCCAGATCGCCGTCAATCACGCCCACCAGCGTTAATCCGGGGAAGTGATAACCCTTGGCCACAATCTGCGTGCCAATCAGAATATCGATCTCGCCGTTCTCCATCGCCGCCACGGTTTGGCGCAGCGCGTCGATATGCTCTTGCGTGTCGGAGGCCAGCACGGCGATGCGCGCATTGGGGAAAAGCTTTTGCGCTTCCTCTTTCAAGCGCTCCACGCCCGGGCCGCAGGCCGCCAAGGAATCTTCGGCGTGGCATTCGGTGCAGGCTTTCGGATAAAGCATGGCATGGCCGCAGTGGTGGCATACCAGCCGCTGCTTGCCCTCCGTGCGGTGTTCCACCAGCCAGGCGCTGCATTGCGGGCAGGCGAAGCGATGCCCGCATTTACGGCACAAAGTCAGCGGCGCATAGCCGCGCCGGTTGAGGAACAACAGGGCTTGTTCCTTGCGCTGCAGCGTTTCGCGCAGGGCTTTTTGCAAAGTTGGGCTGATCCATCCGCCGCGCGGCATTTTTTCATGCCGCAGATCAACCAGATGAATATGCGGCATCACCGCCACGCCGTGCCGCTCAGGCAGATGCAGGTGGCGATAGCGCCCGGCGCGCACATTCAGCACCGTTTCCAGCGACGGCGTGGCCGAACTAAGAACAACAGGAATATTTTCTTCCTTGCCGCGCACCACGGCCATGTCACGCGCGTGATACACCACGCCGTCTTCCTGCTTATAGGAACCATCATGCTCTTCATCCACCACGATCACGCCAAGCCGGGCGTAGGGAAGAAAAAGGGCCGAGCGCGCCCCCACCACCAGTTTCGCCGTTCCTTCGGCAACCGCCTTCCAGCAGTCGCGCCGGGTGGCGGGCGTAAGCCCCGAATGCCAAAGCACTGGCGCAAAGCCGAAGCGGCGGGTTAAGCGTTCCACCAGCTGCGTGGTCAGGGCGATTTCAGGCAATAGCACCAGCGATTGTTTGCTTTCGGCCATGGCGGCTTCAATCGCTTCGCAATACACCTCGGTTTTACCCGATCCGGTTACGCCATCCAGAAGGGTGACCGAAAATTTGGCGTCTTTCACATCACCGACCAGCGTGTCGGCCGCAGATTTTTGCGCCGCGCCCAGCGCGTGCTTTTCCGGAGGCGGCGATACCGCTTCCGCTTCTTTTTTGGCCCGTGGCTTTTTGGCGGCTAGCACGCTTTGTCCGCCCAGTGCCATGGCCAGCACGCTGCCGGGCGGCGACATAGTGTAATCGGCGACCCAGAAAATAAAATCGATCAGGCTTTTTTTCAGCGACGGCAGTTCCAGCACCGCGGCGATGCTTTTCAGCTTCTCTTCGGGGATGTTTTCTTCCGAGGGGCCCAGCACCACGCCAAAGCCTTGCTTGTTCCCCAGCGGCACCCGCACCAGCGCCCCTTCAGGCGCAGGATCCCCGCCCACGCGGTAAGTCAGCGTTTTAGGCAGGGCCTGGTTGATCAGGACAGAAACACGGTTATCGGGGCTGGAAACAGAGGGCATGATGGATTAAAGTAGACTTTTTTCAGAGCAGTTGCAGTGGGCAAGATTAATTTCCCCTCCCCTTGAGGGAGGGGATAAAGGGGTGGGGTAAGGGGTTGCCACCTTGCGTAAAGGGTTAGAGTTTGAGAAACATCACGCTCCACCCCACCCCTAACCCCTCCCTCAGAGGGAGGGGAATTAGTTCCGTGCGAAATGGAAAGAGGATGCCATGAAATTCTTTGTTGATACCGCCGATGTGAACGAAATCCGCGATCTGGCCGAAACCGGCCTGCTGGATGGCGTGACCACCAATCCCTCGCTGGTCGCCAAAAGCGGCAAGGATTTCATCCCCCTGATCCGCGAAATCTGCGGCATCGTGCCCGGTACGGTCAGCGCCGAGGTGGCCGCCACCGACTATGAAACCATGATTCAGGAAGGCCGTTACCTGGCTACCCTGGCCAAGAACGTAGCCGTAAAGGTGCCGCTAACGCCTGCGGGCCTAAAAGTGTGCAAGGCGCTGTCGTCGGGCGGCACCATGGTGAACGTGACGTTATGCTTTTCTTCGGCGCAGGCGATTTTGGCCGCCAAGGCAGGCGCGACTTTCGTTTCGCCTTTCGTGGGACGGCTGGATGACATCGGCGAAGATGGCATGGGGCTGATCAAGGAAATTTGCGAAATCTACCGCGCGCAGAATATGAAAACCGAAGTGCTGGTGGCCTCGGTGCGCCATCCGCGCCATGTGGTGGAAGGCGCCAAGCTTGGCGCGCAGGTGGCCACCGTGCCGCCCGCCATTCTGCGCCAGCTGTTCGCGCATCCGCTGACCGATAAGGGCCTGGCCCAGTTCGTGGCCGATTGGCAGAAGACCGGACAAAAAATCCTGCCCGCTGAAGTTCAGCCATTAAAGACACGCGCGTGACGCAAAGCGGCGAAGACGATGTGCTGGATTTTCAAGCCGGGCTGATGCGCAAGCTGCGGACCGAGCTTACCGATTCCAAGCAAATCCTCGACGACATCGTCAAAGGCAGCCGTATTTACTGGCAGCGCGTTCAGGCCGTGCATCAGGCCGCGCTGGTGCTGATGGAAGCGGAAGATTTGAAGCAGGCCATCACGCTGTTGCAGGACGAAGTGGCGCGTCTTCTGGGCATGGACGCCGTGCAGCTGTTTCTGGAGCGCGGGCAGGGCGAAGTGGTAAGCCACGCCGCGCTGCTGCTGAAGCCCATTCCGCCCGCTTTTCTTACC
>JACQAB010000014.1 GCA_016195205.1 Pseudomonadota bacterium | reverse complement strand
GCGCGGCGTGGAAAAGCTGAAAGGCAATTTGCACACCCGGCGCATCCTGCGTCACTTCTTCGAAGCGCAAAAGCCGGTGGCCGCCATTGGCGAAGCCGTCGAATTATTGGCCTTGTGTGACCGCCTGGCGGGCATGGAAATCAGCGCTTCCGCAGCTCAATTGCAGACCGTGAAAGACGCCGGCGCGGTGATTTGCGACGGAGGCGCCACGATCGACAGCCATTTACTGACCTTCTCGCATTTTGCCAGCGAGGGGCTTGAAACCATCATTCAGCACATGGCGGAAGAGCGCGTCTTCCAGCGCGCCGCTTAAAATCTACGCCCGCGTTTTCTGCAAAGCATAAAGCACGATCAGCATCGTGCTCAGCAACAGGATGGCCCCAGCCTGGTGCAGGACGGCCAGCGCGATGTTCGCGCCGGTCAGCAGCGTGGCTATGCCCAGGGCGGGCTGCAGCAGGCTGAAGAATCCTAAGGCCAGCGCCATCTGCCGGTTCGGTTTTCCCGAAGCGGTAAAATAAAACCGTCCCGCCAGCGCCAGCAAAAGAATCGCCGTGGTGATGGTTAAAGCGCGGTGCATCAGTTGCGCCGCTGCCGGATTTTCAAACAGGTTCCGCCAGAAGGGCCTCAGCGCGGCAATGTCGGTGGGAATCATCTGCCCATCCATTAAAGGAAAACTGTTATAGATTTTTCCGGCATCCAGCCCGGCCGTGAACACGCCCCACAGCATTGCCGCGCAAAGCAGAGCAAAGCCTGCCCAGGCATGCGTGCGCAGGTCCGGCCGCCGCGTCGGGGCCGGCCAGGGGGGCAGGGGCCAAAGCCGCAAAATCTCGATAAACAGCAGCCCATAAAGAATCAGCGCCAGCCCCAGATGCATGGCCAGGCGATAGGGGCTGACGGCAGCCATACCGGCCTGCAGCCCACTTTGCACCATGAACCAGCCGACAAAGCCTTGTAGACCGCCCAGAACCAACGCCGCCAGTAACAGCCCTTTATGCTCGTTGGGAATTTTGCCGCGCGCCCAAAAGAAGATCAGTCCCGCCGCGTAGACCAGCCCGATCAGCCGGCCCCACAACCGGTGCAGCCATTCCCAGAAATAGATGGTCTTGAATTCAGGCAGGCTCATGCCGCTGTGAATGGCGCGGTATTGCGGGGTGTGCTTGTAAAGGTCGAACGTCTTATTCCAATCACTCTGCGTCAGGGGCGGCACGGCGCCGGTAAGGGGTTCCCAGCGTGTGATGGAAAGGCCGGATTCTGTCAGGCGCGTGACGGCGCCGATCAGCGCCATAAAAAAAATCATCACGCAGACAAGACTGAGCCAGAAAACAAGGGGGCGGTTGGACATGGAAAAGTAGTGAGTATTGAGTAGTGAGTAATGCGCGAGAGGATGTTCACTCCTCACTACTCATTACTCACTACTCAGGTTTTTCGACGGGGGCGGTTTTTGGAACCAGCCGGAAACTTACGGTGACGTTGCTAGAGGGGTTTTCTTCGAATAGCAGGGCCGCGTGCCACAGCAGATCAAGGGAGGATTGCAGCCCTTCCTCGGAGGTGTCCAGGGCAATGCGCACCGCCGCCGAGCGCAGGGTCAGCAGCATAAGATCGCGTTCTTCGAAAGTGGGCCGCTGCTGCAGAAGCACGGCCAAAGCCCGCAGGGTGTCGGTGCGGCGTTGCTGGGGTTCTTCCTGAAGGCTGCGGCGCAGGGTGTAAAGCGCCTGGGCCAAAGGCTGGCTAAAATGATGCTCAGGCAGAGCGATGGAAACGGTTTCGCTTTCAGTCCGGCGATGATCTTCGTCTTCGGCGACAATTTGCAGATGGGCCGGCTGGCCGGCCAGCAGCGAGCCGGTAAGGTCAATCTCGCCGTCCCAGTCGATGGATTTGTTGCCCATCAGCCAGGTAGGAATTTCGTGCGTTTCTTTATTCAGGCGCACCGTTTGGGCTGCTGCCGCGGGCGTGACCTGAAGCTGCAGGCTTTGCAGCGGGGCTGAACCCTCCACCTTGAAGGCAAGGTGCAGGCGGCCGCGTTCGCCGGGTTGCACCTTTGACGTCCAGCGAATGGAGGGCGGAGAAAGAATGGCAAAGGGGGTCGAACGCGCGGCCTGGCCCATTTCGCTTTTCGAAGCATGGGGATGAAAATGCGTATAGGCGACAAAAGTCGCGGCGGTCACCGCCGCCATAAACAGGAAGAAAGGAAGTTTCGAACGCATCGTATCCTTCAAAGCCAGTTAGGGATATTTTCCCACGACAATTGCTGTTCAATCGTTAATCTAGGGCGGATTACGGCAGATTTCCGCCCCAAAATGAGGATTTCTGGGCATAAAGCCCTGGAATTATAGGTGGAAGACATGCTGGCTCCATAGGCCCCAGCGCATAAAAGAGCAATGAGATCATTGGCTTGGGTAATGGGAAGCTGGCGGTCTTTGGCGAAATAATCCCCTGTTTCGCATACCGGGCCCACCACATCATAAGTCTCAAGGGCGTTGTCCTGCGGGCGAGTCACCGGCTGGATGTGGTGGTGGGCCTCATACAACGTAGGGCGGATCAGGTCGTTCATGGCGGCGTCCACCACCAGGAAATTCTTCGCGGCGGCGCGCTTCACGTAAAGCACCTTGGTCACCAGGATGCCGGCTTCGCCCACCAGATGGCGGCCGGGTTCAAGCTCAACCTCGCAATCCAGGCGCTCGGCAAAACCGCGCACAAGTCTACCGAATTCAGCCACGGGAATTTTCTCGCCGCGATAGGAAATGCCCAGGCCCCCACCCAGGCTGACGCGCTGCACGCTTAAGTCCCGGGCGCGCAGGCGCTTCACCATGTCTTCCAGCCGCGCGGCGGCATTCTGGAAAGGCGCCGTTTCCGTGATTTGCGAGCCAATATGGGTGGTCAGGCCCACCGCTTCAAGCGCCGGTATTTCCGAAACGCATGCATAGGCGTTTTCCACCTGGTCCCAATTAATGCCGAATTTGTCTTCTTCTTTACCGGTGGAAATTTTGGCGTGACCTCCGGCGTCGATGCCGGGATTGATGCGCAACGCCACTTTGGCGCGGCGTTTCATGCCCTGTGCTAGGCGGGCCAGAATTTCCATTTCCGGCAGGGATTCAATGTTGAATTGGCCGATGTCTTTTTTCAGCGCGAAGCCGATTTCCTCCTCGGTTTTGCCGACGCCCGAGAATATGATGTCGGCGGCTTTCACGCCGGCCTTCAGGCAGCGTTTCAGCTCGCCGCCGGAAACGATGTCCATGCCCGCCCCGGCGCGAGATAAAACTTTAATCACCGCAATGTTCGAATTGGCCTTGACCGCGTAATGGATTTTCACCCGCGGATGGGCAATGGCCGCCACCAGATTTTCATAGGCTTTGGAAATGGCGGAGGTGGAATAGGCGTAAAACGGCGTGCCGATTTCTTTGGCCAGCGCGGCAACATCCACGTCTTCCACGAACAAGCGGTCGTTTTTATAGGCGATGGCGGGCATGGCTATTTATGCGGAGCCGGTGGCACATAGGTTCCGGCGGGGTCGGTGCGGATGTCGGGATAGTGGCGCGGATACATTTTTGGATCATCGCCCTCGGGCGCTTCCATGGTTTGCGGGCGGCGGCCGCAGGCGCACAGCAGGCTCAGCAAAACAAGGGCCACGCAGGTCGCGGCCTGCAACCGTATAACAGGCTTGGAAATCATAAAAACCGCCTTTTGGCTTCGGCCAAAGCCTCTTTCACGCGCGCGGGCGCGGTGCCGCCGGAACTGGTGCGGCTGTTCATGGAAGCTTCCGCGCTCAGCACGTTGAAAACTTCTTTCGAAAGGCGCGGCTCGATTTTCTGCATGTCGGCCAGGGAAAGCTGGTCCAGGCGCAGATTTTTTCCTTCGGCCAGCTTCACAATCTGCCCGGTGGCGTGATGCGCATCGCGGAAAGGAAGCTTTAACTCGCGTGTCAGGTAATCGGCCAGATCGGTGGCGGTGGAAAAGCCCGCCGCCGCCGCCGAAGCCATGGCTTCCTTGTTCACGCGCAGGTCATCCACCATGGCGGTCATGGCGGAAAGGCACAAATCCATGGTCGCCTCGACCATAAAGGTTTGTTCCTTGTCTTCCTGCAGATCCTTGGCATAGGCCAGCGGCAGGGCCTTCAGCAAGGCCAGCATCTGCACCAGCGTGCCGATGACGCGCGCGGTTTTGGCGCGCACCAGTTCGGCCGCATCCGGGTTGCGCTTCTGCGGCATGATCGAGGAGCCCGTCGTGAACGCATCCGACAGCCGGATGAATTTGAACCCCGGCGAGCACCACAGCACGATCTCTTCGGCCAGCCGCGAGAGGTTCGTCGCGCAGATCGCCGCCGCGCTCAGGAACTCGAGCGCAAAGTCGCGCGCCG